>CAJWKB010000001.1 GCA_913042065.1 uncultured Alphaproteobacteria bacterium
AGGTCCTAATGCAGGTTTTTGTTACTGGGCTTAGCCTAATTCTGGGGCTCGGTGTCATTTTTACCGCACAAGCGGGAATGATTCGCGATACCGAAATAGAGGCTGGTATTGATGAGTTGATTTCGCCGCTGGTAAACGTTGCCGGCTTTGCTCCTGGGGAGATTGATGTTCGGATCATTCTGGATAAACGAGTAAACGCTTTTGTCCAGAACAGACGCACGATCTACATCAATTCTGGTTTGATCGAGAGCGCCAACGACCCATTGGTTTTTCTGGGTGTAATGGCGCATGAGCTAGCGCATCTCAAGGCTGGACACGTGCAGCAGGTTGACGAAGCTCTAAGCCGAGCTGGAACTGCCGCGGGACTTGCAACCATTGCCGCGGTGGCGATTGCTGCCGGTGGCCAGGGCGAGGCAGCGGCGGGCGTTTTAGTTGGCGGCGCCGACCGCGCCAACCGGAGCATTCTTTCATCAGTCCGCCAGAACGAGGCAATTGCTGATGAACTTGGTCTTAAATTTCTTGACGCTGCTAGCATTTCCGCCACAGGGCTGCGAGACTTGATGGCGCGGATGGTACGCCAAAACGCCCTACCCAAGTCCCGCCAATCCCAATATTATTCAACTCACCCAGCAACCACGCAGCGACTGCAGACTTATCAAGATCATGTCAATAAATCACCGCATAGTGACGCCAAACTGTCGACTGGCCTGGCAGAAAGATTCACCCGAATCAAAACCAAACTTTATGCCTGGACAGAACGTCCAGCGACAATTTTAGCCAGTAATGACGAAGATATTGATCCGCAACTGCAAACATATGCATACGCCATCGCAGCCTTTCGCCGCGGTGATCTGAAAGGAGCGCTTGACCGCATCGACAGCCTGATTGAAGCGCAGTCGCGGGATCCCTTTTTGCATGAATTCCGAGGCGATATTCTGATGTCTATGGCACTACCCTCGACAGCGGCGGCGTCTTATGAGAAGGCCATCAGCCTAAGGCCAGAAAGTCCACAGATTGAGTTGCTGCTTGGGCGCGCGCTGATCGCTACAGGCGATAAGACACGTCTGCCGCGTGCCATCGAGGTGATTAGTAACGCGCGCAATGGCGAGCCTGGCTGGGCTTTTCTACATCGGCAGCTGGGCATAGCTTACGGTAAGGCTGGTCAAATTAGCAACGCTGACCTCAGTCTTGCGGATGAGGCCATTTTGCGGGGTGACACCACCCGTGCAGTGCAGCTTGCAAAACGCACACTTGGGCGCAGCGCGCTAACAGATTCGTTGCGCAATCGTGCTAACGACATTATTTTCCGCTATGAGTAATAAACTGATGACGGATAGTGGCAAGGCGCTGCGGACAATCGGCGGCAATTCTGCCGCTATGCAAAGCTGGTTGGGATTGCTATAAGGCGATCTAGCGTAAGATAAAAATCATTGTACATGAGGAATCAATGATGCTTCGGATTTGTGGATTATTCGCCCTGATGATGATTTTGACTAACCCTTTGCGCGCTGATCTTACCTTGTCAGACAAGTTCAAGTTTGATGAGATGATCCGTTCCTATATCGAGGAAAATCCAGAGGTCATCCGCGACGTGCTGCAGAAACTAGCCGACCGTGAGGAAAAAGCGCAAAAGGTTGCAGCGCTGGCGTTTTTAGAAATGTCCAATGGTGATCCAGTTCTTGGTAATCCGGAAGGTTCGCTAACAATATATGAATTTAGCGATTATAACTGTGGCTATTGTAAGCGGATGTTTGGCCCTATTCAGGAAGTGCTGGCCGAGGATAATGATCTTCGCATTCTGGTTAAGGAATTTCCAATCCTGTCGCAATCATCGATGGTTGCAGCACAGGCAGCAATTGCTGCCCAGATGCAGGGTGTATTTCCGCAATATCATCTCACCATGATGACCAATCCTGGGGCCATTTCGATGGATACGATTTTGGCAGCAGCGCGAGGTGCCGGTGCAGACACCGATCAACTTCAAAGGGACATGCGCAGCGTTGCAACAGCCGAGATTATCAACCGCACACGACTGTCTGCCGAGCAACTAAAGATTTCGGGAACTCCTGGACTTGTAATCGGCTCGACCATCATTCCAGGCGCTATCAGCAGTGATGAATTGCGCCGGCTAATCTCCCAGGAACGCGCTGCAGGCAGATAAAATCTGAATCCGCTGCAGTCACTGGCATTGAGCAGAAAAAAAGTGATAGAGTGGGCCTAATGGCTGAGCAAATAAAAATCTTGGTGGTGAATGGTCCCAATCTGAATATGCTTGGGATGCGTGAGCCGGAAACTTACGGCAACATGACGCTTGACGCCATTTCCGAAAAATGCCGGGTCGTCTGCGCATCGCACGGCTTTGCCTTGGAATGGATGCAGTCGAATTCCGAAGGGGTTCTGATTGACACCATTCAAGCAGCCTCTAATAAATTTGACTGGATGATTGTCAATGGCGCCGGACTAACCCACACTTCTGTTGCGCTTCGTGATGCGTTAGCCCTGTTCACTGGTAGCGTGATAGAGGTCCATCTATCGAATATTTATGCTCGGGAGAAATTCCGCCATACGTCGTTGATCACCGCCATTGCAAAAGGCGCCGTAATCGGCTTTGGCGCAAGTTCTTACACGGCGGCCATAGCCGCAATTGCCGAGATTCAAGAGGAGTCCGAATAACATGGCAAAAGCACCAACGAAGCATGCCAAACCAGATACCGCAATTGTTAAGGCTCTTGCCGAAATTCTCGATGAGGCCGGGCTTGCTGAACTAGAATATGAAACGGACGATTTAGCCGTCCGACTTTCGCGAGCGACTGGCGCCGCACCTGTTGCCACCGTCGCGCCAATAGCTTCCCACCAATCTACTGCTTTATCGGCTGCACCTGCTTTAACTACCGCTATTAGCACAACCGATCTAAGCGCGCATCCTGGAGCAGTGACATCCCCCATGGTTGGCACTGCTTATACCTCACCTGAACCGGGGGCGCGCGCCTTTATCGACGAAGGTAGCTTTGTGAAGAAGGGCCAGACCCTGCTGATCGTCGAAGCGATGAAGGTGATGAACCCAATCACCGCACCCACAGATGGAACTATCTCCAAAATTTTGGTGAAAAATGCGCAGCCAATCGAATTCGGTGAAGTGCTGGTTGTGATTGAATAATGTTTGACAAAATCCTCATTGCGAATCGGGGCGACGTCGCACTTCGTGTACTGCGTGCTTGCAAGGAAATGGGCATTCGCAGTGTCATCGTTCATTCCACGGCAGACTCTGATTCAATGCCAGTGCGCCTTGCTGATGAGTCTGTTTGTATTGGCCCACCCAGCAGTGCTGACTCCTATCTCAACATTCCATCGATACTGGCGGCGGCCAGAATAACCGGCGCCGATGCAGTTCACCCTGGCGTCGGCTTTCTATCCGAGAACGCTGATTTTGCCGAAATTGTGAAGGCACACGGCCTAACCTTCATCGGCCCAGAAACACGGCATATTCGGTCAATGGGCGACAAGGTTGAAGCGAAAATCACAGCCGCCGACGCGGGGCTACCGTTGGTGCCGGGTTCACCCGGTGCTGTTTCCACCATCACTGAAGCGCTAAAGTTAGGTGAGGACATTGGTTATCCACTGTTGGTCAAAGCAGCCTCAGGTGGTGGTGGCCGCGGGATGAAAGTAGCCGAAACCCCAGATGATCTGGCCGAGGCCTTCAGCTCCGCCCGGTCCGAAGCGAAGGCGGCCTTTGGTGATGATACTGTCTATTTAGAGCACTATCTTGGCCAACCGCGCCATATCGAGGTGCAGGTCATCGCTGACCAGCATGGAAATGTCGTCCATCTTGGCGAGCGTGAATGTTCTATTCAGCGTCGACACCAGAAATTGTTTGAGGAAGCCCCTTCACCCGTATTGTCTGCAATCCAGCGCGCCAGCATTGGAGCAATTGCCGCCGAGGCCACAAGAAAGATGGGATATCTTGGCGTCGGCACGATGGAATTCTTATATGAGAATGGCGAGTTTTTCTTCATCGAGATGAACACTCGTCTGCAGGTTGAACATCCTATTACCGAAGCTATCACCGGGATTGATCTGGTACGCGAACAGATCCGCATCGCGGCAGGCGAGGTTTTATCCTTCTCGCAGGAGGATGTGATCTTCAAGGGTCATGCAATCGAATGCCGAATCAATGCCGAACATCCGGAAACCTTCATGCCGACACCCGGCAAGGTGACAGCATTCCATGCAGCTGGTGGGCCTGGTATTCGAGTCGAGTCATGTCTTTACTCGGGATATTCGGTGCCGCCCTATTATGACAGTTTAATTGCCAAGCTCGTGGTCTATGGTGATGATCGGGCGCATTGTCTTGCCCGCCTGAGACGCGCCATCGAAGAATTTATTGTCGAACCAATCCCAACAACTTTGGCGCTGCATGCAAGGCTAGTCGAAGCCGACGCCATCAAAGATGGAAGCTATAACATCCGCTGGCTTGAAGAAAAATTCCTGGCTGTTAACTAGATTAAAAAGCAGCGTGATCTAATTAACGGTAGAGACGGTAAGAACGATTCCCAAAAGCTACGCATTTTCACCAGAAACATTAATCAAGGCCTATGCGCTTGGCGTTTTTCCAATGGCAGACGGCGCCAAAAGCGATGTCATTAATTTCTATGACCCAGAGGTCCGGGCCCTGATACCGCTTACCATCGGCAGCGAGGCAAGACAGCGCTTTCATATCCCAAAGCGACTACGCAGGACTGTGAAACAGGCCCGGTTCACTGTAACAATCGACAGGAATTTTGCCGCTGTAATCGCTGAATGTGCAGCGCAACGACCCGACCGTGAAGACACCTGGATCAACAGCGATATCAAACGCCAATATATCACGCTACATAAGTTGGGTTTCGCCCATTCTATAGAAGTCTGGAATGGAGACAACCTCGTCGGCGGCCTTTACGGGGTGGCGCTCCGCTCCGCCTTTTTCGGCGAGTCCATGTTTTCGCGTGCCACCGACGCATCCAAGGTGGCACTAGTGCATCTTGTTGCTCGCTTGCGGGCGGGAGGTTTTCATCTCCTCGATGCGCAGTTCACGACGGACCATTTGCAGCAGTTTGGCATTTTCGAGATACTGCGCGAACAATTCCAAAAGCGACTTGCAGTAGCGCTTGCAAACCATGCCAACATTCTGCCAGGGGAACCGGACGAACCAATGGTTACAGAATTGCTGGCGACAATCCAGAATTCCAAATAGCCTTACTAATAGATGACGCAATCAAGCAAGGTGACGTCATAGACGGGATGTTCCACCGCCGAGACAGCGGGGCTGGACGAGAACATCCAACCAGAAAAAACCTGCCTGACCGGTGTGGTCTCATCATGACCATGGTCAGTGATCTCCAGAAAGGCTGCATTTTCTGGCGGTTCCTCGGGAGGGCGGAAGGCACAACGCTGAATAATAATTTCTAGCGTGCCAAATCTGATGGCTTTACCAATTGGTGCTGAGAGAGTCGAGATGCGAGCGGTGATCTTGTCAAGCGCCTGAAGCTGGGCAACTGTCCCATTGATCCAGCTAGCATTCGCTGGCGCCATTGCACAAAGCAGCAATGACACGGTAATCAGACTGGCACATCGGGTAGATTTACTGAGCATCGCCTGATGAAAACACCGCCTTACCAAGGAGATCAGTCAAACTGACAGGGTCTCGCGTGTCAAATATCACATCACCGGCGTTCATCATTGTTTCATCGGCACCTGGCATCAATTCCAGATAATTGCCGCCGAGTAGCGAGGCTGCGGTGATTCTGGCACTAGTGTCAGACGACAATGTAATGTCCGGATCAAGCGAGATGAAAATCCGCGCCGCATAGGTTCCAGGGTCGAGTTCCTGGCGGACAATCCGTCCAACTTTTATTCCCGAAATGCGCACATCATCACCGACGGACAGCCCCCCTGTCGAACCAAACTCAGCAATGATTTCATAACCATCGGTGCCTTTCAGATCAGCGGCTTCGTATACTAGCGACACAAACCCAGCAGCAGCCATTAGGACGATGGCTCCCATGATAATTTCCAGCGTGTTGCGTCGCATTTCCTACAAATCCTTACGAAGTAAAAGCCTAGTCTTAGCGGCCTATGCCGTTTCAAATTTCTAGACAGAATATTCTCAGCTGGGCGTCCAGGGCTCATAATCGCCAGTGGCTGCAGCCCGCTTTCCGCCCTTCAGCAAATGGCCAGCTGGACGGTGCGCATATTTCGTTCCCGTTAAATTGGGTAAATGACCCCGCTGCCAATCATGCTTATAATAACCATCGGCGGGTGGTGGCGTATCCTCTGTGTGGTGTAGCCAGCCATGCCAATCTGCCGGAACCTTTGATGCCTCAGCAATCCCGTTATAGCGAACGTAGCGGCGCTGTGGCTTGCCTCTGCGGGCTTTACGCTCTTGGTAGTACCTGTTGCCATGTTCATCACTACCGACAAGATTCGCCGTTAGTTTCAATGAGAGCAATGTCACTAGATCCATTTTCTTTTGCCTTTTCATATTGAACACTTAGCCTGACCTGTCAGGACAAAAACGCACCATGAGCCGCGTTTCTTTTACTGATTGCTATCCAACCCCATAATAGGCCCTTACCACATGCCACGTCCAGACCAGAACGGGCGATATTACAAAAACAGATACTAAGGCCTCGTTTGGAGAACCTTGGAATTGTATTTTGCATAACTCGCAATATTCAGCTGAAATATCTTCTCCAAGGAAAAAAATGACTTTCACACAATTACTTGTAGATATTCAACAGGGCATAACAACAGTGTTGAACAACTTCACTTCTCGAAAAATCATTGCAAAAAGATGTTTTTTTTAAGATTGCCTATTGTCCCGTCACCGCAACATCATGTAGTTTCTAATCGGAAAAGCCGCTACATATGGTAATTCACCCACCAATACCTGATAAGCAACGGTAATTTAACAATAAACCACAAAAATAGTACTGTGGTGACTAGAGAGAGATTCAGAGGACAAGCCAATGCGCTTTGAAAGACGGTTCACAACAGCCGGGCAAGACCCCTATTCCACCATTAAATTTCGTCCGGCTACAAGTGAAATCCGAAACCCGGATGGAACCGTGGTATTCAAGGCAGAAAATGTTGAGGTTCCTGAACAGTTCTCGCAAGTCGCAACTGACATTCTAGCGCAAAAGTATTTTCGCAAGGCCGGTGTGCCTCGCGTTCTGAGGCGCGTCGAAGAAACCGCAGTGCCGTCATGGCTTTGGCGTTCGGTTCCGGATACAAAGGCGCTTGATGACTTACCTGAGGAGCAACGTTATGTCGGAGAGACATCAGCCAAACAGGTTTTTAATAGGCTAGCTGGCACGTGGACCTACTGGGGCTGGAAGGGCGGCTATTTTACCAGCGAAACGGATGCATCCACCTATTATGATGAAATGTGTTACATGCTGGCAATGCAGATGGCAGCTCCCAATTCTCCGCAATGGTTCAACACTGGCATGCATTGGGCCTACGGTATTGATGGACCAAGTCAAGGGCATCATTATGTCGATTTCAAGACAGGTAAGCTGACTAAATCTAGCAGCGCCTACGAGCATCCGCAGCCGCACGCCTGCTTTATTCAATCGGTGAGCGATGATCTAGTGAATGATGGTGGCATAATGGACTTGTGGGTGCGTGAGGCACGTTTGTTTAAATATGGGTCGGGCACTGGAACTAATTTCAGTTGCCTTCGCGGTGGCGGCGAGAGCCTATCTGGTGGTGGTAAATCATCCGGCTTAATGAGCTTCCTACGTATTGGTGATCGCGCCGCAGGCGCGATCAAGTCTGGTGGCACCACACGGCGAGCAGCGAAAATGGTTACAGTCGACATTGACCACCCCGACATTGAGGAATATGTCGACTGGAAAGTCGTTGAAGAACAAAAAGTTGCCGCCCTGGTAGCCGGATCAAAACTGGCTCAAAAACATATGACAGAAGTGATGGCAGCCTGCCAGATCACTAGTGATTTGGAAGGCAATGAGCGATTTGACCCGCGTGCTAATAAAGCATTAAAGAAGGCAATCTTGGCAGCCCGTAAGGCGATGATCCCAGAGAATTACGTCCAGAGGGTTATTCAGTTTGCCCAGCAAGGTTATTCCGAGATCGAGTTCAAGACCTACGATACAGATTGGGACTCCGAGGCATATCTCACCGTTGCTGGACAAAACTCCAATAATTCGGTTCGGGTTAGTAACGAATTTTTGCAAGCAGTTCTAGATCAGAGTGACTGGGACTTGATCAAGCGACGCGACAACAGCATTGCAAAGCGGATCAAGGCAGCTGATTTGTGGGAAAAAGTTGCCCATGCCGCCTGGGCTTGTGCAGACCCAGGGCTACAATATGACACCACAATCAACGAGTGGCACACATGTCCAGAAGGCGGACGGATCAACGCATCCAATCCCTGTTCAGAATATATGTTCCTCGACGACACAGCTTGTAACCTTGCGTCGTTGAACTTGATGCAATTCCGCCATAACGACGGCTCATTCAACATTCAAGCATTTGAACATTCGTGCCGATTCTGGACTTTGACGCTAGAGATTTCAGTGCTGATGGCGCAATTTCCCTCCAAGGAAATCGCCCAACTATCCTATGAATACCGAACGCTTGGTCTTGGTTTTGCTAACATTGGTGGGCTTTTAATGGCACAGGGCCATTCCTACGACAGCGATGAGGGCCGCGCCATATGCGCCGCAATTACCGCGGTGATGACTGGGATCTCTTACGCTACCTCAGCTGAGATTGCCAGTGAAGTGGGTGCTTTTCCGAAGTATAAGAAAAACAAAAAACATATGCTACGGGTAATGAAGAACCATCGGTTGGCAGCGCATGGCAAGGCGACGGGCTACAAGGGGCTTAGCATCCTTCCTGTGCCACTTGATGCTGATTCATGCACCGATACCGATCTTGTTGCCGCTGCGCAGGCGGCCTGGGACAAGGCCGTGAGCCTAGGTGAGGCTCATGGCTACCGCAATGCGCAGGCAACCGTGATTGCTCCAACGGGAACAATCGGGCTTGTGATGGATTGTGACACCACTGGGATTGAACCCGATTTTGCTATTGTTAAATTCAAAAAACTCGCTGGCGGTGGCTATTTTAAGATCATTAATCGAGTGGTCCCCGAAGCCCTAGCCAATATGGGCTACAACCAGGAGCAGATTGACGACATTATTAAATATGCGGTTGGCACCGGCAGCCTGAAAAACTGTCAATCGATCTCGGTAAGTGCCTTAAAAGATAAGGGCTTTGGTGATAGCGAGCTTGCCAAGCTTGAAACGGCGTTGGAAAGCGCCTTTGACGTCAAATTCGCTTTCAACAGGTTCACACTCGGTAATGATTTCTGCAGAAACATCCTCGGTTTCACGGATGCCCAACTGGAAGATTTCAGTTTCAATATGCTCGACGCACTCGGCTTTGACAAGGATGCAATCGAAGCGGCCAACATTCACGTTTGTGGATCGATGACGCTGGAGGGCGCACCGCATCTCAAGGATGAGCATCTGCCTGTGTTTGACTGTGCGAATGTTTGTGGCCGGCTTGGCAAACGGTTTCTGTCGGTTGATAGCCACATCACCATGATGGCAGCTGCACAGCCCTTCATTTCGGGCGCAATCTCTAAAACCATCAATATGCCGAACAGCGCCACCGTTGCAGAATGCGGCCAAGCGTATATGTCTTCATGGAGGCTTGGCCTGAAAGCCAACGCCCTCTACCGTGATGGCTCAAAACTCAGCCAACCGCTTTCTTCTGGTCTTGTCGAGGATATTGACGAGGATGAAAACGCTGCAGAGGCGTTGAACACGCCAGTTGCAGCGGCGGCACCGCAGGTTATCGAAAAAGTGGTCGAGCGTATTGTCCGGGCAGAACGTGAGAAGCTACCACAGCGTCGTAAGGGCTATACGCAAAAGGCAACGGTTGGTGGCCACAAAGTCTATCTGCGGACTGGTGAATATGAGGACGGCCGCATTGGCGAGGTCTTCATTGACATGCATAAAGAAGGTGCGGCGTTCCGCTCACTGATGAATAATTTTGCGATCGCAGTGTCAATTGGCCTGCAGTATGGTGTGCCACTCGAAGAATTTGTCGAAGCCTACACATTCACCCGATTCGAACCGCAAGGGATTGTGACCGGCAACGATGCAATCAAGATGTCAACGTCCATTCTCGATTACACCTTTCGAGAGCTAGCGATCTCATATCTTGACAGGCACGATTTGGGTCATGTCGATCTGGATGACTTAGAAGTTACGACTACTGGGTCGGGCGACAACCAGTCCGATCTCGTGAACAAAGCGACTAGTCGCGGCTTCATTCGCAAACAGGGATTAGTTGTTTATTCAAATGACAGTGGTACCGCAACCGCTCTTGCGCAGGATAATGGCCTCGCAGCAGTAACCGAGCCATTGTCAAAACCCGCACCGGCGGTAGCCAGCGCCACATCTAACGTCAGCGCCGCTAATGGTGGCGGCACTGCCAAAAATGAAACGGCAACACGCGTCAGACAAGCCCGTATGCAGGGCTATGAAGGCGAAGCCTGTCCAGAATGTCAGAATTTCACCCTTGTGCGCAATGGTACCTGTTTGAAATGCAATACCTGTGGTAGCACAACAGGGTGCAGCTGAGCTCTCCCTGCAGAGCAACCTGCAGAACTGGCCCCGTACCTTGGTACGGGGCTTTTTTCTGGCACCCGGAGGGATATATAGAACGTGATTTTGCTTGTCCCTTAACGGCAGGTGTGTAAGCGTCCTCATATCAATTTAGACCATCACTGCCCTATGTGGCAGGTCAATTCAGGAGGCTATAATGAGCAAAGTCGAAGCAAAATTGAATGACATGGGAATCGCCGTTCCCAGTGCACCGGCACCTGCGGCCAATTATGTGCCTTTTGTAACCTCCGGCAATCTTGTGTTCATTTCCGGTCAGGTTCCCTTCGTCGACGGAAAACTTCAGATCACCGGTAAAATTGGTGACAACGCGACGATCGAGGATGGGCAGGCACAGGCCCGCATCTGTGCGATCAATCTGATTGCCCAGTTGAAAGTCGCCTGTGGCGGTGATCTTGACCGTGTGAAGCGCGTTGTAAAGCTAGGTGCCTTCGTATGCTCGGCAGATGATTTCAACGGACAGCCTAGCGTTGTCAACGGTGCGTCCGACCTCATGGTTGAGGTCTTTGGCGAGGCGGGCCGGCATGCCCGGTTTGCTGTTGGAACAAACGCGTTGCCCCTCGGCTGCCTTGTCGAGATTGATGGAATTTTCGAAATCGAATAGGGCATCATAATCTCACTGGCGTACATCGCGAAAAATCAACCAACCTCTTGCGGAGCGGGTTTTTCATCGCCATCTGATCCCTCATGGATGGTGACAATTTTTCTCTTGAGTTATGCGATGACATCAGCCGCTTCACCGCCGCTGAATGGGACAGCATTGCCGGAACCCAAAACCCGTTTGTCTGCCACGCCTTTCTAGCAGCACTTGAGGCTGGCAAGGCGGTCGGAGGCGACACCGGCTGGGAACCGTTACATTTTATCATGCGTGATGATAGTGGCAAGCTAGTCGCAGCGATGCCACATTACCTCAAGCAACATTCTTACGGTGAATATATTTTCGATCACAACTGGGCCAACGGCTTCACGCGTGCCGGCGGACAATATTACCCTAAAATGTTAGCCGCTATTCCCTTTACGCCGGCGACAGGACCACGCCTACTGACCGGCACTGCAACGGGTATGCGACGCAAACAGCTTATCCGAAGATTGGCAAATGGAATGGAGCAATATGCTAGCGAGCAGCAGCTATCCTCGGCGCATATCAATTTTCTACCTAGTGAGGATGCTGACACACTCGCCGATGAAGGCTGGCTGCGGCGTCACTCAATTCAGTTTCACTGGCACAATGACGGGTATCACTCTTTTAATGATTTTTTGGCTAGCCTATCTTCTCGCAAACGCAAAAACATCCGCAAGGAGCGACAATCTCTTGTCGATGCCGGGGTGCGGATGCTTCGACTAAACGGCTCGGCAATCAAAAGCCACCACATAGATGATTTTTACCGTTTTTACATGTCCACCATTGACCGTAAATGGGGTGGCGCCTATCTCACCCGAGAGTTTTTTGAGATTCTCAATACCAACATGACCGACCGGATGCTGCTAATTATGGCCGAATATCAGGGCGACATCATCGGAGGAGCGCTTAATTTTATCGGTGACAGCACGCTGTATGGCCGTAATTGGGGGTCCGACCTAGACATCCCTAACCTACATTTTGAGGCATGCTACTATCAAGCAATCGACTACGCCATCGAGAATAGGCTGTCATCTGTCGAGGCTGGCGCACAAGGATTTCACAAGGTCCAGCGAGGTTACCTACCTGTAAAAACCTGGTCAGTGCACTGGATTGCGCATACTGGCTTCAGAGAAGCTATTGCCCGATTTCTTGAGGCTGAGGAACGCGGCATTAATCAAGAAGCAAACTACATCACCATGGCTAGCCCGTTCAAACGCGGCAGCACAACAGATTGAAGGCCTGGTCAGTTTAGCCCCGCTCAGGGGCAGGTAGCGCGGTACGCTTGCCGGGAAGAGCCTTTTGCGGTGGCGTTTTTACAGTCACAACGAGCGCATCATCCTCAACATCAACTAGCGCAAGGCCACCGCCGGCTAAAGCGCCAAAGAGCAACTGGTCGGCAAGCGGCTTTTTAATATATTCTTGCACGACACGCGTCAGCGGGCGAGCGCCGTAATTGCGGTCGTAGCCGCGCTTTGCCAGCCACTCGCGCGCCGCTTCGCTCAATTCAATCTCGACATTGCGCTCGGCCAGTTGCGCGTCAAGCTGCATAATGAATTTATCAACAACGAGGCGGATCACTTCATTATCTAGTGGTGCAAACGGGATGATCGCATCAAGCCGATTGCGAAATTCAGGGCTGAACAGCTTTTCGATAGCCTCAACATCAGCGCCATCATTAGTTTCACGATTAAAACCGATTGCCTTTTTTGAGAGTTCCTGCGCTCCCGCATTGGTTGTCATGATCAAAATGACATTCCGGAAATCGACCGCTTTGCCATTATTATCTGTCAACTTTCCATGGTCCATGATCTGCAGCAGAATATTAAAAAGGTCAGGATGCGCCTTCTCAATCTCGTCAAGCAACAAAACCGCATGCGGCGTCTGATCAACCGCGTCGGTGAGCAGCCCACCCTGATCAAAGCCGACGTAGCCGGGAGGCGCCCCAATCAGGCGTGAAACCGTATGGCGTTCCATATATTCAGACATATCATATCGCAACAGCTTGATGCCAAGTGCCTCGGCTAGTTGTCGGGCAACTTCTGTCTTGCCAACTCCGGTTGGCCCAGAAAATAGATAATTACCAACCGGCTTTTCAGGCTCACGTAGCCCAGCACGTGACAATTTGATTGCAGAAGCCAGAGCACTAATAGCGGTATTCTGGCCGAAGACTAGCCGTTGCAGATCGCCTTCAAGTGACGCGAGAACTGCCTTGTCATCTCGGGTAACATGTTTTGAAGGAATGCGAGCCATTGTCGCAACGGTAGCCTCAATTTCACGCTGCCCAATAGTTTGTTTGCGGCGCGATTTTGGCAATAGATTCTGCGCCGCAGCTGCCTCATCAATGACGTCGATCGCCTTGTCCGGTAGTTTGCGATCATTTATGTATCGGGCCGACAGATCAACGGCCACCTTTAGCGCCGCTCCGGTAAAACGTACCTTATGATGATCCTCATAACGGCTCTTTAAACCATTTAATATTTTAATAGTATCAGCAATCGTTGGCTCATTGACATCTATTTTTTGAAACCGGCGCACCAGCGCACGATCCTTTTCAAAATGCCCGCGATATTCCTTGTAGGTGGTTGAACCGATACAGCGCAAAGTGCCTTCCTGAAGTGCAGGCTTCAGGAGGTTGGAGGCATCCATAGCCCCCCCCGAGGTCGCGCCTGCGCCAATTACCGTATGGATTTCGTCGATAAACAAAATAGCATTTTCATCCTCCGAGACCGCCCTCATCACCGCTTTGAGCCGTTCCTCGAAATCACCACGGTAACGCGTGCCGGCAAGGAGCTGGCCCATATCAAGCGAATAGATAACCGCGTTTGTGAGAACATCAGGCACCTCTCCGTTATGGATGCGAAGCGCCAACCCTTCGGCGATGGCGGTCTTACCAACACCCGGATCGCCAACATAAAGCGGGTTGTTCTTAGTGCGACGACACAGTACTTGGATAGTACGGTCAAGTTCGCGGTCACGGCCGATCAAGGGGTCGATCCGGCCAGCGGATGCTTTAGCGATCAAATCAACCGCATATTGGCTAAGCGGATCATTGCCCTCGGTGGTTTCGGTATCGGCATCAACCTGCTCCTCGGCGCCGCGGCCGATGTTGCCATCGCTGCCGTGGCTGATGTAAGAAACGGCGTCAAGCCGTGTCATGTTCAGTGATTTGAGGAACCAGACGGCGTGGCTCTCACGCTCGGAAAAAATCGAGACAAGGACGTTAGCTCCTGTTGCCACCTCTCGGCCTGAAGATTGGGTGTGGATAATCGCACGCTGAATGACGCGCTGGAAACTTGCTGTTGGTTGCACATCCAGATTGTCACTTTGGTTAACAATGGACGCAAGTTCGGTTTCGATATAATCTGTCAGGCGGGTCCGCAGCTCTTGGATGTCAACCTTACACGCGGAGAGAACTTCAATAGCATCACTGTCCTCGGTTAACGCCAGAAGTAGATGTTCGAGTGTAGCAAATTCATGCGCTTTCGTCGTGGCCTCACCCATTGCCCGACGGAGAGTTTCCTCAAGTTCTCTTGACAACATGATCCCTATTCCTTTTCCAGTTGAAGTTGCAGCGGATGCTCATTCTGCCGAGCATATTCCATGACCTTAGTGGCCTTTGCCTCGGCAACTTCGTAGCTGTAGACACCGCATACACCTATACCACGCTGATGAACGTTCAGCATGATGGCATTGGCCTGGCTATTTGTCAGGTTGAAAAAATGCTGCAGCACATGCACGACAAATTCCATCGGTGTATAGTCATCATTCATCATCAGAACTTTATACATAGACGGTTTTCTGGTTTTGGTGCGGCTGTCAAGAACCAACTGCGAATGACTACCACCATCACCCTCTTTTCGCTCTGCCCTAAGTCTATGCCTGTCCATCATCTTCTCACGGTCCGGTATACTACACTGCCCAAACTTAACTTCGCTAAACTTTTTTAGGGGACAGTTTTTCTCTGTTAATGCAGTGTCTAAAAAGTTGATCAAAAAAGCAATATTTCCGATAGTCGCACCGCTTCCGTGCGGAGTTAATCTCACCCCAATGATATGGCATTAAAATTGCTATGATAAAGAGTGGTTGAGGAAAAAAACGGACATGATTACGCGATTTGATCAAAAACACGAGAAATCCAGTGTCGATTGATGGATCAGGCTGCCATAATTACGATATCTCCGCCTCTTGTTGAAAGAGTGTCAAATGCGCTATGCTAATTTATCTATGAAGCTCACGTCTCGTTTCATTGCATGGAGTCTTGAACTTTGCGCATTTTGACCTGCCTCATCCATGACAGAATGCGGCTAGAAAGCCCGCCTAAAAAAGAAGCATTGGGTACAATTCGAAAAATCTGTAGTTGTTTAGTGCCAATACTATCGGTGATGGTGCTACTGAATGGTGGGATCAGTCACAGAGCTGAAGCGGCAAAATACGCCGCAGTAGTGATTGAGGAGGATAGTGGCAAGGTTCTATTCTCGCGTAGTGCTGATAGCCTTCGCTATCCAGCGTCCTTAACCAAAATCATGACGCTTTATCTGGTATTCGAAGAGCTGGCTTCAGGACGCCTGAGAATGGGAAGCCGAATAAAGGTATCGCGTTTGGCAGCAGGACGCTCACCCTCGAAGCTTTATCTTAAGTCCGGTCAATCAATTACCGTAGAGAATGCCATTTATGCGCTAGTCACAAAATCAGCCAATGACGTGGCCACGGCGATTGCCGAGCATCTGTCTGGCAGCGAGCGTCAATTCGCCAATCGTATGACTCGTAAAGCACGTGCGCTAGGCATGTCGCGTACCACTTTTCGCAATGCCTCGGGCTTACCGCACAGCGCACAACGTAGCACAGCGAGGGACATGGCGCGCCTTGCGGTGGCAATGCGCCGTGATTTTCCACAATTCTATGATTTCTTCAGCGCTAAGAGTTTTCGCTGGAAGGGCAAGAAATTCAAGAATCATAATAAACTGCTTTCAGCTTACAAGGGCACAGATGGTATCAAAACAGGCTACATCAACGCCTCAGGTTTCAACCTTGTTGCGTCTGTTGAACGGCGGGGAGTGAGATTGGTTGGCGTGGTTTTTGGTGGTCGGACGGGACCGAGCCGTGACCGTCATATGATGCAGATTCTCGACGCCTCCTTCAAGCGAGCCAAACCCGCAGATATAGGAGCGCAGGTTGCGGCTATACGGGTGCTGCCAAAACGTAAAACGATAACCCCGCCAGGAAAACTACCATTAGCACCTCCAGTCCGCCGCAAAGTCAGGGCCAATGTCGATGTCAGTGTCACCGATGCTTCCACCTATCTTGATACTGAAACACGCACAGAGAGTGGTAACAACGACAGCTTTGAGTCTGTCTGGAGCGTACAGATCGGTAGCTTTGCTAAACGTGCCAATGCGCATAAAGCAGCAGCACGTGCACGGCGTGTCGCTGACAATGTGCTTGGCCGGTCACCAGCGCGTCTGACATTAGTGACTCGTGGTAATCTGCCTCTTTGGCGGGTACGTTTCAACAATTTGGATGAGGATCAGGCGCGGTCCGCCTGCGCCGCCCTGTTTGCCAATGGACGGCCTTGTTTTGCTGTGCAGGAGCAACTCAACCGAGCTGGATAAATGTTGCCCTACAAGGTCTAGCCGAACTGACCCACCATTGTTAGATAGTTACTATTGCCCGGCATTCCCGCACTGATTTTAGAAGCTTCGCGTTGCCCAGAGCAAACTGCCTCAACAAGTTAGGTTGGTGTCGCTGGTAGAACTTTAACGGTTGCACGCTTTGGCTGTGACAAATCACGGTGCGCCAGCCAGGCGAAGGCAGTCATCACATTAACAGGACTAAATGTCGCGTAAGGGGGCAAGCACCGAAACTTTGCAAGCACCTTAAATAACGAGTGTCATGAAAAATTTGGCCTGCAGTTGATGCCATTTATTTGCGTTGAGTCATTTTGATCATAGCTCTTCTTATTTCATTGGCTTATTAAGTCAGTATAAGCAATGCGACCTGGAAAAAAGTTAAAATTAGCGAAAATCACGGCTGCGCATTCTGGTGTCTCTAGTATCGGATGCGGCGTCACTGTCCAGATGACGCAGAAACCCGTTGAGATTGAACAAGGACTCGGCAACAAAATGTACTACTGACTGTTCGCGCTGGACGCGGCCAACAACCCCCAGGATCTGCGAGCGCAGCAACGCCTCGCGATAGGTTTCGGTCAATTTCGGCCAGATGATGATATTGAGCGCGTGAATATCATCCTCAACTGTCAAAAACACGGTGCCGCTGGCGGTTCCCGGACGCTGGCGCATAGTGACCAGCCCGGCCAGCCGCAGACGTGTTTCATCGCGCACATCATGTGCCACGGCGCAGCTCTGCCACCCTGCCGCCTGCAGTGATGGTGCCAGCATGGTAATCGGATGTGCCTTGAGCGACAGACCGAGGCTGCGGTAATCGGCGGCCACCTCCTCACCACCGCTGGCAGATGGCAGGCTGACAGCAGGTTCGGTGCCGGCAACACTGTCATGGCGGCGGCCGGCCTGTGCAAATAGTGGCATTTCATGCAGGCATTGACGGGCAAGCGCCCGCACTTGCCACTGCGCCTGCCGCCGGTCCACCCGCATGCTGGCAAACCCGTCTGCTGCGGCTATCGCCTGAAGCGCATTGGCCGACACATCGGCCCGCCGCATGATATCAGCAAGGCTGTCAAAGGCTGGCCGTCCCTCCTGCTGCTGGCGGCTGGCGGCAATACGCTCTCCCTCGCCGCGGGGCAACCCCTTGACCAGACGCAGGCCAAGACGCAGTGCATGATGGCCCCGCCGGTTCTGCGGGTCCGGTTCCAGCGTGCTGTCCCATGTCGAATGACCAACATCGACAGGACGCACCTGAATGCCGCTGCGCTTTGCCTCGGCAACCAGCTGAGAGGGTGAATAAAACCCCATCGGCTGGGCATTGAGCAGCGCACAGATAAACACATCCGGATAGTGATATTTGATCCAGGCCGAGACATAGACAAGCAACGCAAAGCTGGCAGCATGTGATTCGGGAAAACCATAGGTGCCAAACCCTTCAATCTGCTTGAAACAGCGCAGCGCAAACTCACTGTCATAGCCACGCGCGGTCATGCCAGTGACCATTTTTTCACGAAAGCGGCTGACCTCGCCATTTTTCTTGAAGGTGGCCATGGCGCGGCGCAGCTGATCAGCCTCGCTGCCGGTAAAGCCAGCAGCGACAATGGCAATCTGCATCGCCTGCTCCTGAAACAGTGGCACACCAAGCGTGCGTTCAAGCACCGCACGCAGATCCTCAGACGGATAGCTGATGCGTTCAAGACCAGCCCGCCGCCGCAGATAGGGATGCACCATATCCCCCTGAATGGGGCCGGGCCGGACAATCGCCACCTGCACAACAAGATCGTGGAAACAGCGTGGCTGCAGCCGTGGCAACATCGCCATCTGGGCCCGCGATTCAACCTGAAACACGCCAACCGACTGGCCAGCGCACAGCATGTCATAGGTGGCCTTGTCCTCGGGCGGCACTGATGCCAGCGTCAGTGGCCGGTTGTAATGCAGACGCAACAGGTCAAAGGCGCGGCGGATACAGCTGAGCATGCCAAGCGCCAGCACATCCACCTTGAGCAGTCCAAGCGCATCAAGATCATCCTTGTCCCATTCGATAACGGTACGCCCCTCCATTGCCGCCGGGCTGATCGGGCAGAGATGATCGAGCCGCCCCCGGGTGATGACAAACCCGCCAACATGCTGCGAGAGGTGCCGGGGAAAGCGGCTGATGTCAGCGACAAGCCGCATCACCAGGGCAAGCTGCCTGTCGGCTGGATCAAGCCCGGCCGCCTGCAGCGCTGCACCGTCAAGCACCTGTTTCTCGCGGCCCCAAACCTCACCAGACAGCGCTGCCTGCACATCCCGGCTTAAACCGAAAACCTTGGCCACCTCACGTAGGGCGCTGCGCCGCCGATAGGTGATCACGCTGGCTGCAAGCCCGGCACGCGACCGGCCATATTTGGCATAGATATGCTGGATCACCTCCTCACGGCGTTCATGTTCAAAATCCACGTCAATGTCGGGCGGTTCGCCCCGGGCCTCGCTGATGAAACGTTCAAACAGCGGCTGCGAGCGGTCCGGGTCAACCGCGGTGATGCCAAGGCAGTAACAGACCGCCGAATTCGCCGCCGACCCTCGTCCCTGACACAGAATACCGCGCCCCCTAGCAAAGCGGACAATGTCAAAAACCGTCAGGAAATAGGGAGCGAATTCCAGCTTTGCAATCAAGGCCAGTTCACGGTTGAGATAGGTCTCAACCTTTGCCGGAATGCCATCGCGGTAACGATCACGCGCCCCTTTCCATGTCTGATATTCCAGCTCCTGCATGGCGTTGCGCCCACCTGGCGAAACCTCGTCCGGATATTCATAGGACAGGTCAGACATGCTAAATTTGCACAGGCTGGTAAGATCAGCCGCCGCCGCCAGCGCATCAGGCCAATGCCGCCAGCGCCGCGCCGCCTCTTTCGGGCTGATCAGATGCCGTTCTGCATTACGCGAGAGCAGATAGCCTGCCTTGTCCAGCAGCTGTTTCTCGCGGATGCAGGTCAGCACATCGGCAAGCGGCCGCCGTTCAGCGATATGGTAAAGCGCATCACCAGCCGCTGTCAGCCGCAAACCAGCCGCCTGCGCCATATCCCCGAGAAGCGCAAGACGCGCCTGATCCGCACCATCACGACAAAGGCTCGCCCCGGCGAAGAGCTGACCCGCCACAATCTGCCCGAGCTGGGTAAGCTGGGCCTGATAATCCAGCGCCGGATGCTTGGGCGGCATCACCAGCAGTGCCGTACTGGCAGACAGGCGGGCAAGATCAGCAAGATGCATGATGGGGGCGGCCTTGCTGCCCCGCAGATTGGCCTCGCTCAACAGCATTGACAGCGATTCATAGCCCTCACGATCAAGTGGATGGGCGATGATGTCCGGCCCATCAACCAGTCGCAGCCGCGCGCCAACAACAAGCCGGATGTCATGATCACACGCGGCACAATGCGCCCGGACAATGCCGGCAAGCGAATTGACATCGGCAATGCCAATCGCCTGCCAGCCAAGCGCCGCCGCCGTTGCCACCATTTCATCGGGATGCGCGGCACCGGTCAGAAAGGTAAAATTGCTGTAGCAGCCAAGCACGGCCGAGGCAGGCTGGCGCATCCTGCCAGCGGTCATCCGGTCTGTCCGGGTCATGCAAAAAACCCATGCAAAAACCAGTTGATATCCTCGCCACGTTCAAGCAGCCCCTCGCGATACACCCAGAAACGCGCCCCCGTTTCATCCTGAAGCCGGAAATAATCGCGGGTTCGGGTGCCAGGTGGCGCCGTCCACCATTCTGGCGCAATCCGCTCAGGGCCGCTGGCGCGGCTGATCCGGTGGGTCTTTTTGCGCCAGACAAACAGGGCTGGTGGATGATCAGGCAGCAGCGCCGTCACCGCCACTGGCTGCGGATGCGGCAGCAACCGGATGGGCCGCGGCGCAGCAGTGGCAAGCTGTGCCGGCCAACCATCAGCGGTGAACATGTCATCAGGGTCAGCGGCAGTGGCACCACCCGGCATGTCCTCCATATCAGGCAGCGCCATATATTGCGCTGCCTCAGGTTGCCAGCTGGCCCGTGGGCGCAGACGCAGTACCGTTCCATAGCCAAGCCGTGCCACCAGCCTGTCAACAAGGCTGGCATAGCTCTCGGCCGTGGTCAGCCCTTCATCAAACCGGCGGCAAATCGGACTTTGCGGGCTGCAGCCATGCGCCTCCATCCAGGCGCTTTCCAGACCGAATTCCGGATTGATCGCCTCGCCAGCATCAGCCAGCAACCGGTGAAAGGCAGAGGCATCCCGGCCGGGGCGCGACAGATGCGTGTCATGAACCAGCACGGCGCTGTCAACACGTTGCCAGCCAAGCCGCAACCGCCGCGTAGCAAGGCCATTCTGCTGTAGAATGTCAGCAATATCCCCGGTCAACCGGCGGATGATTGCCCTGATATCATCAGGGGCTGACACCGGTTCGGCAAAATTCAGCACCGCCAGCAACGGACGTTGTGGGGCAATCGGGGAAAAGCTCTCATTGATATGACCAAGCGCGGCATCAAGCCGTTCGATCAGCTGGCTGCCAAAGCGGTTTGCCAGCGGCGCCCGCGGCATGCCCAGAACATCACCAACATGGCGCAAACCGGCAGTCGCCATTGCCGTAACAGTGCGGCCATCAAGACGCAGCGCCGCCAGCGGCAGGGGCGCGAGCAATGCGGCCGTCGCTCTGGTGCTGGTTTTCCTGTCTGATGGGGGCAGCCGGCTTTGCACCCGCCCATAGCGGGCAAGTCCCCAGGCCGCACCGCAGCTCGACGCCACACCAAAGCGTGCCCGCAGGCCAGCACGCCGCAACCGCCACAGCATATCCGCCAGCAATGGCCGCAACCCACCATGAAGATGCGTCGCCCCGGCCACATCCAGCCAGATGCCATCGCCATCCCTGGCAATGGCGCTTGCCATCATCGCCCCTGCACCAGAGTTGATTGCAGCAGAGCCGGCAACGCCATGGTCCGGCGCAGTAAGAGGAGAATAGCGCCGCGCCCACAGGGCCAGATGATGCAGGTCCCGCGCATCTGCCGCCGGTGCCGTCATGCGTGACACCAGATCCGGACACAGCGCCCGCGCATCGGCAAGCCGCATGCCGATTTGCAGGCCGCGGCGCTGGCCCCTTCGACAGAGCGCATCAATATAATCAGTCCCCTGATATCTGCTGGTCAGGACCAATGTCTGCTGGCTGTCAATTTCACCGCTCTGGCGCAGCCGATCGGCCGCCAGCCAGGGAAACCAGACATGGATGATGAGACGTTCCATGGTACAGACATCTAACCGGCACGCCCGGCCTGATGCCCGGTGAGGCCATTGCTGCCATCGGGAATGGCTAGGCTAGCATATGATGTGGGTTTGACAGGCTGGCCTGGCGTCAACTGGCCCAATGTCAACTGGCTGGGGCGGGCTGGCAGTTCGGCAAGCCGATTGTCGAGCGGATCCCATGCCAGCCGCAGGCTGTATGGCCGGCCGCCACGCACCTGCTTGAGATCGACGTCCCAGACGCTGTTCCATGTGGCGTCTGCTGCGCTGCTGTCATCGGGCGCTGGCGCGACATGCCAGAGACTCTCAAAACCGCTGGCAGCACCTGGCCAGCCAAGCAGAAAGCCAGTTGTCTTGCTGGCCTCGGCGGCAAGCTGGGTCCGGCGGGCAAGCCGCATCCAGTAATCAGCCGATTGCCGCGTGCCATCATATTCAGCAACCACCGCCGCCAGACCGTCGGTGCGCAGAATATCCTCGAGCACCGCCAGACGGCGCGCCGGATTTGGCGTGTCGACAATCAGCAACCGCGATGGATCCAGCCCAAGCGCCGCCAGCCCCGCCGCATAGAGCATGCCACCAGCCGCATCATGCGACGCCGGACACCAGACAACGGGTCCCGCGGGCCCCACGGACCCCGCCCCCCAGCGACCCGCCACCGCACCGCCTGTGTGCAGGGCCTGATCTGGTTTTTGGGCATTTGGCGCAAGACCATTCGACGCCAACAGCTGGCGCAGCAGACAGATGGCAAAACCGGTCAACGCACCATGCGCCCCAGCCCAGTTGGCGCACAGCATATGCACCCGTCCCAGCGCCAACCCACCGGCAAGCGCCGAATCGAGGCCGGCAATCCCCAAGGCCAGCCGCGGCCGCGCCATGCGGCCGTCAAGAACCGCAATTTGGCGGCGCAGATGGGCGAAATTCTGATTCCGGGCCTGATGACAGGCCTGATGCCGGGCAGTGGGTGAAGCGCTGGTTTGCCCGGTCATGTTCCAGGCGGTTTTCCGGATGGTTTTCTGGGCAAAATATCTGTCTCTCTCCACCGCATTTTCCATTGTCCTGAACTGTTCTGCCCCAAACTGCTCCTTGGGGTGTTTTTCAGAATATTGTTCCGGGGGATTCCCGGGGTTTTTCCCCAGGTTTTTTTCTGGGATTTGACCCTGCTGGCGCCGGAGAATGTGCGGCGCTGTCACCGATTGGTTTGTGGTCGCCATAATGCGCCCTCCATGATCACTTCATGTGCTGATTTTACTTGTTTGTTCATGTTTTGTTCTAAAAGTAAATGAACGCTGAGTCAATGGGCTGGACAAGCATGCGGCACAATAATGTCGGACGGGTTGCAAAAAAGCAAAAGACAGGCGACACCAGGCAAACATTGACCCAGCACGAACCAGATGGGGACGGGCGAAATGATTGATAGAACAGACTGGGTTTTGAGCTACAGATCAGGTAGCGCGACAGATGGCAGCCATCTTTGCAGTTTACCGTGTTTGTTGCATGATGCGGCGTCTGGGCAGGGCGGAGCGTCTGATGCGGATGCCACCCTGCCTATTTTGGCAATTCGCTCTCGGCCAGTCGCGCCCAGTAGGATGCGCCAAGCGCCAGAACCTCATCATTGAAGTCAAAACGCGAATTATGCAGCATGCCATCAGCCGGTGCCGGACCAGACCCAAGCCAGATATAGGCACCGGGCCGCTCCTCGAGCATGTAGGAGAAATCCTCGGCACCCATTGACGGGCTGACATCGGTATCGACATTCTCCGGCCCAAGAAGGCCGCGCATCACCTCGGCGGCGCGGCCAGCCTCGGATGCGTGATTGATTGTCGGGGGGTAGCCGGGCATCCACTCAAATTCCAGCGAACAATTGTAGGTGCGGGCCGTCTGCTCGGCAATGTCGCGGATCGAATCGGCCAGAAGCTGGCGTGTGGCCGGGGTGAAGGAGCGCGCAGTGCCGGCAAGACGCACGCTGTTCGGGATGACATTATAGGCCGAACCAGCCTCAAAGATGGTGACCGTGACAACACCTGATTCGACAGGCGAGACACGGCGGGCAACAATCGTCTGGAGCGACTGCACAATGGCCGCGCCACAGGGGATCGGATCCACGGTCAGATGCGGCTGTGCGGCATGGCCACCAAGACCGGTGACGGTCATGTCAAACATATCAGCGGCGGCCATACAGGCTCCGGAATGCACACCAGCCCTACCCTGGTCCATGCCCGGCCAGTTATGCATGCCCCAGACGGTCTCCACATCAAATTTTTCAAACAGTCCGTCCTTAATCATCGCTTCACCACCGCCGCCACCTTCTTCAGCCGGCTGGAAGATAAAATAGACGGTGCCATCAAAATTACGTGTCTCGGCCAGATATTGTGCGGCGCCAAGAAGCATCGTAGTGTGGCCGTCATGACCGCAGGCATGCATTTTTCCAGGTGTCTGTGAGACATGGTCAAAGCCGTTGAGTTCCTGCATTGGCAAGGCATCCATATCGGCGCGCAGGCCGATGGCCCGGCTACTGGTACCGGTGCCATGCAGTATGCCGACAACACCCGTCTTGCCCATCCCGCGATGCACCTCAAGGCCAAAACTAGCGAGCTTCTCAGCGACGAAATTCGAGGTCCAGACCTCTTCATAGCTGAGTTCGGGATGTTGGTGCAGTAGATGTCGCCAGGCACGCATTTCATCCTGTCGGTCAGCAATTGAATTGATCACGGCCATCTGTCTGTCTCCGGCACTGTGGGTACTTAAATGAATAATCTATCACTGGGATAAATGAATGAATACTGGTCTAGACTGTGATCGGCTTGGCGGCGTGGGTCAAGGGTCCAGCACGGTGAATTATGTCCGCACACATGCCGGCACTTATGCCAGAGCAGAGGCGGCAGCGCCGCATGTTATCTGTTTCACTTTGGTCACGGTTCTGTTAGATGATGGCCAATGCGCGGGGTCTGGGGCATTCAGACGCAGCGCAGTGTCGATTGCGCCAAACCCAAGGTCGTCGGGGGAACAGGAAACCCCGGCTTGTGGTCGCAGATTAACAGCCATACAAATTTACGGCTCAAAGAGTGGCAGCAATGGGGTTTTACCTAGCTGTTGTGATGGGCTCGGCATAGAGCTGAACAACCGGCAGGATGGAAGAGGCCGGGGCAAAAGGGGATCTGGATTATGGCATCACATCAGCCCGACCGCGGACAACGCGGCCTACCAGGCGGAAAGCCAAAATATTCTGCTTTCGCGATAGCCAGGAAGGCGATGAATTATCATCAAGACTGGCAGCGAGCCTGGCGCGATGCCACACCCACAGATGAATATGATGCCGTGATCATTGGCGGCGGCGGTCATGGCCTTGCCACCGCCTATTATCTGGCTGCCGTGCACGGCATGACAAACATCGCCGTGATCGAGAAGGGCTGGCTTGGTGGCGGCAATACAGGCCGCAACACGACGATCATCCGCTCAAACTACCTGTGGGACGAGTCGGCGGCAATCTATGAACATGCGCTCAAATTATGGGAAGGCATGTCGCAGGACCTGAATTACAATGTAATGTTTAGCCAGCGCGGTGTGCTGACGATCGCGCACAGCGAGCATGAATTGCGCGAAATGTCGCGACGCGTCCATGCCATCCGCCTGAATGGCATTGATTCGGACATTCTTTCCCCCGCCGAGATCAAGAAATTTGTACCAACGATTAATATCGACCAGTCCATTCGCTATCCAGTGATGGGTGGCTTTCTGCAAAAACGTGGCGGCACAGCGAGACACGACGCCGTTGCTTGGGGCTATGCACGGGCGGCCGACGATCTGGGCGTTGACATCGTCCAGAATTGTGAGGTGACGGCGTTGCGCCGAGAGCGCGGCAAAATCACCGGGATTGAGACCAGCCGTGGCTTTATCAAAACGCGAAAGGTTGGCTGTGTCGTTGCCGGCCATTCGAGTGTAATTGCTGCGATGGCCGATATCCGGCTTCCCTTAGCAAGTCGGCCGCTGCAGGCGCTTGTCTCTGAGCCAATCAAGCCGATCCTTGATACGGTGATCATGTCAAATGCGGTGCACATGTATATCAGCCAATCAGATAAGGGCGAGATGGTGCTTGGTGCTGGTGTCGATAAATACAACTCATATGCCCAACGCGGCTCCTTCCCAGTGCCAGAACACATGCTGGCGGCGGCGGTTGAGCTGTTTCCAGTGTTGTCACGCCTGCGGATGCTGCGCCATTGGGGCGGCATTGTTGACACATGCCCCGATGCCTCGCCGATTATCTCGAAGACCGATGTCGAGGGGCTCTATTTCAATTGTGGATGGGGAACAGGCGGCTTCAAGGCAACACCCGGTTCCGGCCATGTTTTTGCCGATCTGATTGCCAATGACAGGCCAAACAGGATCGCCGCGCCATATACGCTCGACCGGTTCCAGACGGGCCTGTTGATCGACGAGCATGGCGCCGCCGGCGTGGCGCATTAGGCTGGTCTGGGGGACAGAAAAATGTTGATTATCAACTGCCCATATTGTGGCCCACGTGATGAAAGCGAGTTTGCCTGCGGCGGCGAGGCGCATATCGCGCGTCCGCTTGCTGAAAACAGCATCAGCGATGCCGAATTCGCCGATTACCTGTTCTTGCGCGACAATCCGAAAGGCCTATTTCTGGAAAGATGGCGGCACACCGCCGGCTGCAGGCGCTGGTTCAATGTCGCGCGTGACACGGTAACCCACGAGATCATCGAAGTGTATCCAATGGGCGCATTGCCTCGCAAAGCTAAGGCGATGGAAACACATGCGGCAAGCTGGCGGCGGAACACGGCTGCGGAAAAGGCAGCGCAGAAACCCGTCCGGCAGAAGGCGGCCACGAGGAAAGCGGGTGGCACGGCCAGCAAGCGGAGAAGCAGATAATGGGACTGATGAGAGCAAAACCAGCCGCCCGTCAGACAAACCGGCGCAGCAGCGGTGGCCGTATTGACCGGACAAAGCCTGTTACCTTTACCTTTGATGGTAAGCGCTATCAGGGCTATGAGGGTGATACGCTAGCCTCGGCGCTGCTGGCCAACAATGTGCATCTGCTTGGTAGGTCATTTAAATACCACCGCCCGCGCGGAATTCTTGGGAGTGGTTCTGAGGAACCGAACGCGCTGATACGGCTTGGCCGAGGGGCTAATGCCGAACCGAATCTGCGCGCCACGCAGATTGAGCTGTTCGAGGGGCTGTATGCCCAGAGCCAAAACCGTACACCCTCGCTGAAATTCGATATCGGCGCGGTGAATTCGCTGCTGGCGCGCTTTTTTCCGGCTGGCTTCTATTACAAGACCTTCATGTGGCCGGCCTCGATGTGGATGAGCTATGAACATGTCATTCGCCATGCCGCCGGCCTTGGGAGGGTGGCGGACGACCATAACGACCCGGACCGGTATGAAAAGACGCATGCGCATTGTGATGTATTGGTTGCCGGAGGCGGTGCCGCGGGCCTGATGGCCGCGCTTCATGCCGGACGTGGCGGTGCCCGGGTGATTCTTGCCGATGAGCAAAATGAGTTTGGCGGCTGGCTGCTGGCTGAGAATGACACCCGAATTGAAGGTGTGGATGCAAGCATCTGGATCGCTGGCATTGTTGCCGAGCTTGAAACGATGCCCGAGGTGACACTGTTGCCACGCACAACGGTGTTTGGCTATATGGATCATAATTACCTGACGTTAGTGGAGCGCGTAACCGACCATCTGGCTGAGCGGCCGGCGCATCTGCCGCGCCAGCGGCTGTGGAAAGTGCGGGCCGGCCAGACCGTGCTAGCGCAGGGGGCGCATGAACGGCCCCTGGTGTTTTCCGGCAATGATCTGCCTGGTGTGATGCTAGCCGGCGCAGTACGCAATTTCGTCAATCGCTATGGCGTTCTGCTCGGCAACCGCGCCATTGTAGTGACAAATAATGACGATGCCTACCGAACCGCGCTCAGACTTGATAACGTTGGCGCGAATGTGGTCGTGGTCGATCTTCGGATCGGTGCGGCTGGACCATTGATAACTGCAGCCAAGGACGCAGGGATCATGATCATGGCCGGACATGCGGTTACACTCGCTCGTGGCGGCCAGCATGTGGCCTGCGTCGAGATATCCCCTGTCAATAAGGGGGCTACTGAGATCATTGGTGATGCCGTACATATGGATTGTGACCTGATCGCAATGTCAGGCGGTCTGTCCCCTGCAGTGCATCTGCATTCGCAGGCGCGGGGCAAACTAGAATGGGATGACCGGACCCTGTGTTTCAAACCGTCGGCAACGCATGAAGCGTCATTCAACGCCGGGGCGTGCAATGGCAGTTTCGATCTTAGCATGGCACTGCGCGAAGGCGCGCGAGCTGGTGCGAAGGCTGCAAGCGCTGCCGGGTTCAAGACGCCTGCCACCATCGAGACCCCCGCTCTGGAGACACCAAAACAGAGCTGGCGTCCACTTGCAGCATGGAAAATCACAAATGGTGACGGTCCGGGCAGAGGCCCAAAGGCGTTTGTCGATTTTCAGAATGATGTGACAGCATCTGACGTTGCGCTTGCGGCGCGCGAGGGCTTTCAGTCAGTCGAACATCTAAAACGCTACACCACTATGGGAATGGCAACTGATCAGGGCAAGACATCAAACATTAACGCGCTGGCCATTCTCGCCGACACGCTTGGTAGTGAGATCCCCGAGGTTGGCACAACAACTTTCCGCATGCCCTATACACCTACAAGTATCGGCGCGATTGCCGCGCGTGATATCGGCCATTTGTTTGATCCCACGCGGCTGACCCGTATGGATGACTGGCACCGCGCCAACGGTGCTGCCTTTGAGCATGTCGGCCAGTGGATGCGTGCTTGGTATTACCCAAAGGAGGGCGAGACCATGGCCGAGGCGGTGAACCGCGAGGTGTTGGCAGCGCGGACAACGGCTGGTCTGCTGGACGCATCAACACTTGGTAAGATCGACATTCGCGGACCTGATGCTGCCGAATTTCTTAATCGCATCTATACCAACAGCTGGCTGAAGCTCGGAGTTGGCAAATGCCGCTATGGGCTAATGCTCAAGGATGACGGCATGGTCATGGATGATGGTGTGACAACGCGCCTCGCTGAAGATCATTTTCATATGACAACGACGACTGGTGGAGCCGCTGGTGTTCTTGACTGGATGGAGGAATGGCTGCAGACAGAATGGCCGGAACTCAAAGTATACCTGACCTCAGTGACCGAGGAATGGTCAGTTGCCACCCTTTCAGGGCCGAATGCCGCAAAAATCCTTGAGGCAGCCGGCGTTGATATCGATCTCAGTGCCTCTTCATTTCCCTTCATGTCGATGCAGGAAGCGCATCTTGGTGGATTGCCGGTGAGGCTTTTCCGGATTTCCTTTACCGGCGAACTATCCTTCGAGGTTAATGTCAAGGCGCGCCACGGGCTGGCTCTCTGGACTTTGTTGATGGAGGCCGGTGCTGAGTACGACATTACCCCCTATGGCACCGAGGCAATGCATGTACTGCGCGCCGAGAAGGGCTTCATTATCGTTGGCCAAGAAACAGATGGGTCGGTCACACCACGGGATCTGAAAATGGACTGGATTGTGTCCGATTTGAAGCCCGATTTCATCGGCAAGCGGGCGCTGGCCAGAGCTTCGATGACCTTTGACGACCGCAAACAGCTTGTTGGTCTTTTGACAACGGACAGCCAGCGGGTGATCCCAGAAGGAGCGCATGCAGTGATTGATCCAGGCCAGCCGATGCCAATGGAAATGCTTGGCCAGGTGACATCGTCCTATTACTCGCCGAATGTCGGTTCATCAATCGCCATGGCAATGCTTAAGGGCGGCCATAGCATGCTGGGCTCGAAGGTGTATTTTCCAATGCTTGATGGCGATGTGATCGAGGCAGAAATTGTCGAGCCGGTATTCTTTGACGCAAAAGGGGAGCGGATCAATGGTTGATATTATGACAGGTGATGCGATGCTTCCCGGCCTCAGCGCCCTTGCCAGACGTGCTGGTGTGAGTACCGCCACCCCAGGCGGTGGCAGCGCCGGGCTGCGCGTAAAGGAGTTGGCGCATATTGGCAAGATCAACATCCGCGGCACCAAGGCCTTCGCCAAGGTAATCTGGAACCATACGGGCTGTGAATTTCCTCCTGCCAATAATATGGTGAGTTCAGCTGGCTCCCGGCACATTGTCTGGCTTGGCCCAGATGAAGCGCTGCTGCTGTGCGAGGCCGGCATGGAACGAGACCTGCGGCGGAAGATCAGTAACGATCTTGCTGGCCAGCATTTTGCCGCGACAAATGTCACCGACGCGCTATGCGCTCTGCAGGTTGAGGGGCCGGGCACACGGGCGGTACTCGCCAAGGGCTGTGCACTTGATTTGCATCCGAAAAAATTTGTCCCCGGCCAGTGTGCACAGACGATGCTTGCGCATGCAAGTATAACAATGATTGCCACCGATGAAAATTGCTTCCTGCTGATCTGCCGGACGAGCTTTGCCTCATATACGCTCGACTGGTTGCAGGATGCAGCACTTGAGTTCGGCTTTGTCTTTCAGTGATAGGTGAACCGGTATCCTGACAGTCAAAGACCCCGGCCAAATGACCGGGGCTTTTTTAATTTCCAAGGAGTGAATGCCCGCCGACCTAGTAGTCGGCGTCTGGCAATTCCTCCATCCGGCGGGCAATAAAGGCGCGCAGTGCCTCATCAATCACCGGATCGAGCGCCGGTTCCTGATATGAGTCCAGCATCTCACGAACGCGGACGCGGGCCCTGACATGGCTCTCGACACAGCCTTCAGATAACCATTGTTCAAAAGTGTTGTTGTCCGCCATTTCTGAGCGCCAGAAAGCTGTCTCAAAATTTGCTTGGGTGTGTGATGAGCCAAGGAAATGCTGGCCCGGGCCGGTTTCACGTAGGGCATTCATTGCCTGGCCATTTTCCGACACATCAATGCCGTCGACCAAATTCTGCATCATCGTCAATTGATCGGCATCAAGCAGTAGCTTGGCGTAATCAGCGACCAGACCGCCTTCCATCCAGCCGCCAGCATGCAGGACAAAATTAACACCGCCCATTACAGTTGGCAAAATAGTATGAGTGGACTCATAGGCAGCCTGCGCATCAGGGGTTTTGGACCCGGTAAGCGATCCGCCAGAACGGAAGGGTACCCCAAGACGGCGGGCCAGTTTAGCGCAGCCATAAAGCACCTTTGCAGGTTCCGGCGTGCCAAAGGTCGGGGCGCCAGTCTGCATTGACATCGAACTGGCAAAACTGCCAAAAATCACCGGCGCGCCAGGATTGACCGCCTGAACGAACGCGATACCACTCATGGCTTCGGCGAGTGTCTGGGCAAGTGTGCCAGCAACCGAAACCGGCGACATTGCCCCAGCAAGAATAAACGGCGCAGTGATCACTGCCTGATTGTTTCGCGCATAGACCTTGAGCGCACCCAGCATGGTGTCATCCCAGGTCATCGGCGAATTGGCATTTATAAGACTGACACAAACCGTGTTGTTGGCGACAAACTCATCACCAAACAGGATTTTTGACATATCAACGGTATCCTGCGCCCGGCTGGGGGCCGTGACCGAACCCATATAGGGTTTGTCGGACAGGCGCTGATGCGCATAGATCATCTCGAGATGACGCTTTGTCACCGGCAAATCGACAGGCTCACAGACGGTACCGCCAGAATGGTGAAAACCCGGATGCATAAAGACAAGTTTCACGAAATTGCAGAAATCATCCATCGTGGCATAACGGCGCTCACCTTCAAGATCACGAACGAATGGCGGGCCATAGACAGGTGCAAACACCGTCTTATTACCCCCAATCTCAACGGATCGGGCAGAATTGCGCGCATGCTGAGTGAAGCTGGCAGGCGCGCTAGCGCAAAGCTGGCGCGCCAACCCACGGGGAAAATGCACACGCTCACCTTTTACGTCACAGCCGACATTGCGCAGGATATCGAGTGCCTCCACGTCATCACGGAAATCAATGCCGATTTCTTCAAGTATGCTCTCGGCATTGGTCTCAATGATCTCTGTCGCCTCATCGCTGAGAATATCGACGGGCGGGATGCCGCGCGTGATAAAAGGCGCACTGGCAGTGCTACCACCACCCGACCGCAATTGACGCCGCGCATCACGCCCGCCGCCTCGACGCGAACGCCGATCTGTTACCTGAGGTTCAGACATTTGCTTTTTTCCTCTACTGCGAAGCTGTTGTCACTGACCAAGCGGCTCAGGCGCGCAGCTTCTCATTGTCCGGATCATAAGGCGACTCGGTGATAACCGTAGCTCGCAGGCGCTGATCAAGAATATCGACCATTAGCTCCGTGCCAACGGCGGCAAAATCCGGCCGCACCATCGCGAGGGCCAGGGATTTTTCAAGACGGAAACCATAGCCGCCGCTGGTCGCGCGGCCAATGACATCACCATCGGGAAGCATGATTGGGTTACCGCCAATGACATCGGCATCGGTGGTGTCATGCACTTCAAGCGTGACCATCGTGTTCGCAAAGCCGGCTTCCTGCCACTGGCTAAGTTTTTGGCGTCCCTTGAAATCACCCTTGTTAAGATGAACAAACCTGTCGAGGCCACTCTCAAGAGCCGCATATTCGATCGACAATTCGGTGCCAACTAAGCGGTAGGATTTCTCCAGCCGCATGGCGTCCATAGCCCGAATGCCGAAAGGCTTCAGGCCAAACTCGGACCCGGCAACCATTAGCGCATCAAAAATATGATTCTGAAATTCAATAGGGTGATGCAATTCCCATCCAAGCTCGCCTACGAAATTCATCCGGAACGCCATGGCCGGTGCAAGATTTACATCAATCAACCGGCTGGACAGCCACGGAAAAGTCGCATTGCTGAGATCGGCGCGAGTGATTTTTTGGAGAATGTGGCGTGCCTTTGGTCCGGCCAGGACCAGTACGCCGATGGAATTGGTAATGTTGTCGAAACGGACAGAACCATCATTCGGCATATGTTTCCTAATCCAGTCATGATCCAGCCGCTGTGACGCGCCAGCAGCGACAAGATAGAAACTGTCATCAGCTTCACGTTGGATGGTAAATTCAGAATGTACCCCGCCGCGTTCAGTCAGCGCATGGCACAGCGCAACCCGCCCCTCCCTGCGTGGCAGCTTGTTGGCAACAAGATGATCGAGGAAACCCTCGGCGCCCGGGCCAGAAATACGGCATTTGGAAAATGCTGACATATCCAGCAAACCAGCGTTTGCCTGAACGTTACGGACTTCATTGCCGACATGTTCAAACCAGTTTGAACGACGGAAGGACCAGTGATCCTCTCGCGGCGTTCCCTCTGGCGCAAACCAGTTGGCCCGCTCCCAGCCGAATTTCTGGCCAAAAACGGCTCCAAGGGCCTTCAGCCGGTCATAGCAGGGCGCAGTGCGTAGCGGCCGTCCGGCAGCCCGCTCCTCATCCGGGAAATGGGTAGTGAACACATTTTCATAGGCCTCTTCATTTTTGACCTTGAGATAAGATTGCGTCGCGTAGCTGCCATAGCGCCGTGGGTCAACGCCCAGCATATCAATGGTTGGCTCGCCATCGACAATCCATTCTGCAAGTTGCCAGCCGGCACCTCCAGCGGCGGTTATGCCAAAGCTATGACCCTCATTGAGCCAGAAATTAGGCACATCCCATGCCGGACCGATAATCGGATTGCCATCCGGCGTATAGGCAATAGCACCATTATAGACCTTTTTAACACCTACCTCGCCAAAGGCCGGAACACGTTCTATCGCCGACTCGATATGCGGTTCCAGGCGTTCAAGGTCTTCTTGGAACAATTCATATTCAGAATCATCACCCGGCCCATCGACATAGCAGGCTGGCGCGCCCTTTTCATAGGGGCCTAGGATCAGACCGCCAGCCTCCTCACGCATGTACCATTGACCATCAGAGTCCCGCAACACGCCCATCTCTGGTTCGCCCCGCGCATGACGGTCCTTAATGTCCTGATGCGCCTCAGTGACGATATATTGATGCTCAATTGGGATCACTGGCACGTTTAAGCCAACCATCTGCCCTGTCTTGCGGGCGAAATTACCCGTACAGCTGACCACATGCTCGCAGGTTATCTCGCCTTTGTCGGTTGTCACCTTCCACTCGCCTTCAGTAGTTCGGCTGATCGCCTTCACAGTGGTATTACGGTAGATTTCGGCGCCTCGATCACGCGCACCGCGTGCTAGTGCCTGTGTCAGGTCGGCGGGCTGGATATAGCCATCACCGGGGTGCCGGATCGCTCCGACAAGGCCATCGGTGTTGCACATTGGCCAGTAATGCTTGACCTCGTTAGCGGTCAGAATTTGGACATCGACGCCAATGGTGCGGGCAACGCCGGCATATTGCCGATATTCGTCCATGCGGTCAGGCTTTGAGGCAAGACGGATGTTCGAGACATTGCGGAAACCGACATCCATACCGGTCTCCGCCTGCAGTTCTTGATAGAATTTGACCGAATATTTATGCACCTGGCCAACGGAATAGGACATATTGAACAGCGGCAGCAGGCCGGCCGCATGCCAGGTCGAACCCGATGTCAACTCCTTGCGTTCCAAAAGAATGACGTCAGACCACCCTTTTTTGGCTAGATGGTACAAGCTGCTGACACCAACAACACCGCCCCCAATGACAACAACGCGCGCATGCGTTTTCATGTTCCAAACTCCCTTTCAAGGCAGGTAAGACGTCGACATCAACAAAACGCCATTCACCAATTGTTCGTTTGTTAAGGATATTGAAAGTGCGAAAAAACAGCGTCTTCCATCCGACTTTTTTTGCCCAGAATAGGCAACCTGAACAAACAGTGGTGACTGTTTGGCCAAATTCAAACCACACCGACAGCGCCCCGGCATCTGGACTCCAGACGAAGGCGTTGGGTGTCAGGTAATACTAGTTGGGTGTTAAGTAATACTAAAAGTCAGGGGTTTAGACGATTCATATCCCAATCGCCTGCACCATTGCGGACGAAGCGAAAGCGATCATGCAGGCGGTATTCACCATCAGACCAGAATTCGATTTCCTGCGGTAAAATGCAATAACCACCCCAATGCGGTGGTCGCGGCACGGTATCGGGAAAACGGGCTTCGTTCGCGGCCACCGCTGTCGCCAATTCCGAACGGCTAGCAAGCGGCCGAGACTGTGCAGAAGACCAGGCACCGATCTTGCTGCCGCGGCCACGGGAGTTAAAATAAGCGTCGGATTGCGCCACCGATATCTGCGAGACTGAGCCAACAACACGCACTTGGCGGCGCAGACTTTTCCAGTGCATGCAAAAGGCAGCCTTTTCCGTTGCCAGCAATTCGCCCGATTTGCGGCTTTCATAATTGGTGTAAAAAACGAAGCCGTCCGACGACCATTGTTTGAGCAGGACCATTCGAACTGAGGGCATGCCATTCCTGTCTACGCTGGCCAGAGCAATCGCATCAGGATCATTTATTTCCGAGGCAACGGCCTCTTCAAACCATTGACCAAAAAGTACGAAAGGGTCAGTATCGTGTTCAAGTTCCATGCCGAGAATCTCCGTTTATTTAGTGGTGAAATGGGTATTCACCACAACGGCTGCAACGCTGCAGTGGTGAAAAACGGCGAGAGTTTGTTGGCAAAAACAAATTATTGCCTTATTTTTCCGCAATGTTGTTTCCCGTGATAGGTTAGAAGCCTGCGCACCGGACAGAAAACTCGATATAAATCAGAGGTATTCCATGATGAAGCATCCACATCAAACTGCCCCATCTGCTAAACGCGCCGCCGTCAGACTGATTTTATTATCGACGGCAATCATGTGTGTCGCCATGCTTGGCACTGCTTCCGCCGAGACACGCGTCGAGACGGTTCTAGGAACAGTGACAAAATCTGACCCGATCCGCAGCAGTTATGTTCGCAAGACGCCCAAGGACGAGCGCGTTTGCCGGACGGAGGATGTGCCGATCTATGGCGAGTCTGAGAATGGCCAATCCGATCTGGGGGCAATGATTGTTGGCGGCCTTATCGGCTCAGCTATCGGCAACAAGCTGTCTAACAATGACGGCGCGGGAGCCGCAGGAACAGTTGCCGGTGCGATCCTTGGTCGTGAGCATGCAAAAAACACCACTGGACAGGGCGAAGTTATCGGCTATCGCCAGAAGAACATCTGTGAGACACGAACGATCATGACCGAAAAGACGATCGAGGAGATCACCGGTTACAGAAATACGATTGAGATTGACAACAAGATCATCATGCTTGAGTCGGCGCGCCCACTGGCCCCAAATGAGCGGGTTGAGATTACTAGGCAGGTCACATACTCGCTTCGCTAGACCGTTATCAGCCGGAAGGGAAGCTTAGCCGTCTACCCCTGGCGGGTTTGCACCTGCTTCTGCTTGCCCTAGACGCTGGAGCCTGTAGAATGGCAATTGTTTAGTTGTCGGCGGCCACACTGCCTAGATGGGCCACATAAATGCAAGAAAGACCAGAGCCATGAACGAGCAGACCACACCACGGAACAAGCCTGAAAATGCCAGCGGTGTAATGGCTGGCAAGCGAGGACTTATCATGGGCGTGGCAAATGACCGTTCGATTGCCTGGGGAATCGCTGCCAAGCTCGCTGAACAAGGCGCCGAGCTTGCTTTCACCTTTCAGGGCGAGGCGCTGGAAAAGCGTGTCAGGCCGCTGGCCGCGTCTGTCTATAGTGAACTTGTTCTGCCCTGTGATGTAACCCACGAGCAAAGCGTTGACGCAGTGTTCTCGACGCTTGCCGAGAAATGGGGCAAGCTGGATTTCGTACTGCATGCCATCGCCTATTCTGACAAGGAAGAGCTAAAAGGCCAATATGTCGATACTAGCCGCGAGAATTTTCAGCGGACGATGGATATCTCGGTTTATTCTTTCACCCATATTGCGCAAAAGGCTACGGCGATGATGAACGATGGTGGCTCATTGCTAACGCTGACCTATTACGGTGCAGAGAGGGTAATGCCGCATTACAATGTCATGGGCGTCGCAAAGGCGGCCCTCGAAGCATCGATCCGCTATCTGGCGGTTGATCTTGGTGGCCGTAACATCCGGGTTAATAGCCTTTCAGCTGGCCCGATGAAAACACTAGCTGCATCTGGCATTGGCGATTTCCGCTATATCCTAAAATGGAATGAGTACAACTCGCCACTCAAACGTAATGTAACACTTGAAGATGTCGGTGGCGCCGGGCTTTACCTTCTCTCCGATCTGTCATCTGGAGTTACTGGCGAGACACATCATGTTGATTGCGGCTATCACGTCGTTGGCATGAAGGCGGTTGACGCGCCTGACATTTCGACTGTCTGACATGTCTGATAACAGCTTTGGCAAACTGTTCTCCTTTACCAGCTTTGGCGAAAGTCATGGACCTGGCATTGGCTGTGTGGTTGATGGCACCCCGCCTCGCATGGCGCTGTCCGAGGACATAATTCAGCCCTACCTGGACCGCCGTCGTCCCGGTCAAAATCGCTTTGTCACGCAACGAAATGAAGATGACAGGGTTGAAATCCTATCCGGTGTCTTCGAGGGACAGACAACGGGAACACCGATCGGCCTGCTGATCCGCAATAAAGATCAGCGGTCACAGGATTATGGCGATATTGCGAGGCTATTCCGGCCTGGCCATGCCGATTACACCTATCAAGAAAAATATGGCATCCGCGATTATCGGGGAGGCGGACGATCCTCCGCGCGCGAAACTGCCGTGCGTGTCGCTGCTGGCGCCATTGCTGACCTTTTTCTCCAACAGGCGCTTGGCACCAACTATCGGGTAAGCGGTGGCGTTGTGCAGATCGGACCGCACAAGATCAATCGGGGCAATATCGATTGGGAAAATTGCCACAAGAATCCATTTTTTTGCCCTGACGCCGAGGCGGCAGCAGCATGGGAAGGATATCTAGATGATGTACGCAAGCAGGGATCATCAGCCGGGGCCATCCTGGAAATTGTTGCCGACGGTATACCAGCCGGCCTTGGCCAGCCGATCTATGGCAAGCTGGATACCGAACTGTCTGCAGCGATGATGAGCATCAATGCCGTCAAGGGTGTTGAAATCGGCAGCGGCTTTGCAGCAGCGGCAATGGATGGCCGCGAGGCAGGTGACGAAATGCGGGAGGGACCGGCCTTCCTGAGCAACCATGCCGGCGGCATTCTAGGTGGCATTTCGACAGGTGAACAGATCGTCCTTCGCATTGCGATCAAACCCACCTCATCAATCCTAACGAAACGGCGCTCGATTAACGAGGATGGCAAGGAGGTTGAACTGCTAACAAAGGGGCGGCATGATCCCTGCGTTGGCATTCGTGGCGTTCCCGTTGCCGAGGCAATGATGGCCATTACGCTAGCTGATCACTTGATGCGGCATCACGCGCAATGTGGGATTCTACCCACCGGCTGAGTGGTTCGGAGCTACGGCTTTCTGGCCGCGATCAGAAATTCACGGTTGCCGTCAGGTCCATCAATCGGTGAAGGTACAGTACCGATATGGATCCAGCCAATTTCGTCCGTCAGCCATCGCTCAATCCGCGTCGTTATCTGGGTGTGAAGCGTGGCATCGCGAACCACTCCACCCTTGCCAACATTACCTCTGCCAACCTCGAACTGGGGCTTGATCAGCGCCAGGAGAGCGGCCCCAGGGGCCGCTAGCGCCAGCGCCGCCGGCAACAGTTTGGTTAGGCTGATAAAGGACGCATCACAGACAATGAGATCAGGCGCTATATCCAGCATGTCCGGCGTCAGGTTGCGGGCATTCACCCCATCCAACACCACCACGCTCGGATTTTCTGATAGCCGAGGATGAAGCTGGTCATGCCCGACGTCAAGCGCGAATACTCGCATTGCACCGCGGGCGAGCAAGATTTCAGTAAAGCCACCCGTGCTGGCCCCAATATCAAGACAGGTGCGCCTTGATGGATCAATCTGGGTAAAGGCGTCAAGCCCACCAATCAATTTCAACGCACCGCGGCTGACCCAGGGAAAATCATTGGCGGTCAGCTCCAGCTCGGCATCAGGAGCAAGTAGCCGTGATGATTTTGACAGAGGTTTTCCCGCAAGTAGAACAGCTGATGATGCAATCAGTGCCCGCGCCCTATCCCGCGAGGCAGCCAGACCGCGTACCACCAGCAATGCATCAGCCCGAATCCGTTCCGGCTTCTCAGACAGCGCAAGTTTTTTTTGAGATTTTCTAAGCGAACCGCCCACACTAAAACCATAAAATACCAGTGTCATGCGGTAGACATGATCACCAACACACTACCCAAAATCACTACACAATGGCCAGTACCAGCATGGGGCTACGTAACCAAACACTCTATTTTTTAAGCTTTGCGCTACTACCTAAACTCCCGGCTGCCCCGACGAGCGCGAAAAGCGCGGTTACTATACCATCGCAATCAAGTCCGCAATCAGCGAGCTGCCCTGCCTGGCTGTCATGTTCTATGAATTCATCTGGCAATGACAGAGTCCGAACGACAAGACCGGTGTCAAAATGGCCGGCATTTGCGAGATATTGCAGTACATGCGCGGAAAACCCGCCAGGACTGTTTTCCTCGACAATCAAAAGCCGGTCATGTCCAACTGCTAAGTCATCAAGCAGATCGGTGTCAAGGGGTTTGGCGAAGCGGGCATCAGCTACTGTTGTCGAAACATCGGTCTCAAGCAGTACGTCGGCTGCTGCTAGGCAATCGGCAAGCCGAGTGCCAAGCGAGAGGATCGCAACATTCTCACCGCGCCGAAGGACCCGGCCTCTGCCAATCGGCAATATCTCACCATGTTCGGGAAGTTCACAGCCCACACCCTCGCCACGCGGATAGCGAAAAGCGGACGGGCCATCATCATAGCTGGCAGCTGTTGCCACCATATGGATCAGCTCGGCCTCATCCGCTGGACACATGACCACCATGCCTGGAAGACAGGACAGATAGGCAACATCAAAAATACCAGCGTGGGTGGCCCCGTCAGCACCAACCAGACCTGCCCTGTCAATAGCGAATCGCACAGGCAATCTCTGGATTGCTACGTCATGCACAAGCTGATCATAGCCGCGCTGGAGGAAGGTCGAATAAAGAGCGCAAAAAGGTCTCATGCCCTCACTGGCAAGCCCGGCGGCGAAGGTCACCGCATGCTGTTCAGCAATTCCAACATCAAAAACGCGCTTTGGGAAACGTTCCCTAACCTTATCCAAACCAGTTCCAGAGGGCATTGCAGCAGTGATGGCAACGATGCGGTCATCCCGCTGTGCGGCATTGATAAGTGCTTTAGCGAAGACCGAAGTGTAACTAGGAACATTTGCCGCAGATTTCTGCTGGGTGCCGGTGATCACATCAAATTTTGGCACCGCATGGTATTTTTCGGCAGACGGGCCAGCAAAAGGATGCCCTCGCCCCTTTTCAGTGACAACGTGCACTAGCACCGGCCCGGTGACATCACCATCGCGCAGATTTTTCAAAACCGGAAGAAGATGTCCCATGTCATGACCGTCAATCGGACCAATATGCAGAAAACCCAATTGGCTAAAAACAGAATTCCCACTAATCAGATCGCGCGCCATGTCCTTTGCTCGACGAGCCGTACGTTCAAAGTCGGCTGGGAACTTTCTTGTCACCTCACGTACCAGATCGCGAATAGAATGGAATGGCTCCGAGGTAATCAGACGTGAGAGGTAGCTGCTCATCGCGCCAACAGGCTGGGCTATTGACATGTCGTTATCATTCAGTATGACGATTAGCCGAGTGTCTGAGGCGCCAGCATTGTTCATCGCCTCATAGGCCATGCCGGCACTCATGGATCCATCGCCAATCACAGAAATGACGTTTCGTTTGCTATTTTGTAGGTCACGGGCTACCGCCATGCCAAGACCTGCGGAAATTGAGGTGGAAGAATGACCAGCGCCAAAGGGATCAAAAACAGACTCCTCACGCTTAGTAAAGCCTGACAGCCCACCCTTCTGGCGCAAGGTTTCTATCCGGCTACGCCGACCGGTAAGAATTTTGTGTGGATAGGCCTGATGTCCAACATCCCAGATAAGCCTATCGTCGGGTGTATGGAACACGTAATGCAATGCCAGGGTCAATTCAATGACGCCTAGTCCCGCACCAAGATGTCCGCCAGTTTTAGAAACTGCGGAAATTGTTGCATCACGTAATTCTCGGGCAAGGCGCGGCAACTCTGCTTCCGGCAATCGCCGCAAATCTTCTATTCGTTTTATCTTATCGAGCAGGGGGGTCGGCGCCATTTTAACTCCACGATTATCAGCTCAACTACGGCTCATAACGCACGCCGGGCTTTGATGTTTAAAACAAGATATCACGATTTGCGTGCAATTGCGAATAATGCTAAATCCCCCAAATACCGAGCTTGCGGCCAGGGGGCCAAAGCCACCAGCGCATCGTCGACCAGGCGTTGCGCGGTAGCGCGTGCCCGGTTGACCCCCATTAAGGCAACAAAACTGCCTTTGCCTCGTTCGGCATCTTGTCCAGCCGGCTTACCAAGCGTGGCCGCATCACCATCATGATCAAGCAGATCATCAGTAATCTGAAATGCAAGGCCGAGATCACCCGAAAAAGCCCCTAACGCCGCTAGCAGCTGATCGTCAGCGCCGCCTACGATGCCACCACAAATGGCTGCACACTGGATCAACGCCCCAGTTTTCATCGACTGCATTTCAGTGACTTCAGCAAGATCGAGCTGATGCGTTTCAGCCTGTAGATCCAGCATCTGTCCTCCGGCCATGCCGTCGAGACCAGAAGCACCAGCAAGCGCTGCGACAAGTTGAACTTGAACAGCTGGATTAGGATGTGTGCGGACATCAGCAAGGGTGCCAAAAGCCATAGTGTGTAAAGCGTCTCCAGCCAAAATGGCAGTTGCCTCGCCAAACGCCAGATGGCAGCTTGGCTGGCCACGCCGCGTCACAGCATTGTCCATCGCCGGCAAATCATCGTGCACTAGCGAATAAGCATGTAGCATTTCTAAGGCTGCCGCTACACGCAACGCCCCCTGCTGATCACCATTTGGGTTAGACAGCCGCGCTGCTCCAAGAACCAAAGCTCCCCGCAGGCGCTTACCACCGCTCATAGCCGAATAAATCATTGCCTCGCGCAGTTGCTGAGCCGAGGAAACACCCGCGTTAAGGATGTCATCAATAATTGCCGCCGTTGCCCCGGCATCTTGGGCGAGTTGATCAGAAAATTCCATAGTTACTAATTTTCAGACAAAAAATCGTTGGCTTTATTTGGCGGTGCGCCATCCTCAGGCAACTTGATTTGCTCCACCTTCATCCGCGCCTCTTCAAGCCGCTTCTGACAATGTGACTTAAGCGCAGTGCCCCTCTCAAAAGCGGCAATTGCATCGTCGAGCGATACATCCCCACGCTCGAGAGACGTTACGATTTCCTCTAGTTCACGTAACGCGTCTTCAAAACTGATTGGTGCCAAATTTGTATCGTCGATGCGGCTATTCATGAGACTGTCCGTTCAGTTTGCACTCTACTTTTCGCCGGACACCTTATTGTAATTCATTGAATTACAAAGGTCGGCGCAACCAATTTACCGGCAAAAAAGGGCGAATTTGTCATACTAACATCCATCACACATTTTAGCGCCAGCAGATCCCCAATATTATAGTAACTCCTCACAAGCTCAAGCGATTCCCTTTGTGCCAAAATTTTTTTTGCATGTTCTTAACGCAAAACGACAGCGACCTTAGCGTAGTTGCTTTGGCGTCGCGCCGCATGTTTCTTCACTTTTGCAACGTCATCAGCAAAGCCATTAACCGGCGCGATCACAATATGACAGGTATCTCACAGACGCAACGCGCCCATATGTCTACCCCTGCTGAAAGAAGATTTTCAGTTAATTATCCAACTGTTCGTGGCTCAGCTTCAGCAATGTTTGACGCTAGTGGATACAAGTACTAGACCACATAGCGATGGACTTATTATCGATAATGCAGAAATTTTGCTCATTCTGATTATTTCTGGGCATGCTTTTAACCTACTCTAAGCGGCCATGTTTGCAAAGGTTGCATCCAAAGATATTCCGCTTCGCAAAATTAGCCTTCTTTCATGCGCATTTGCCTATTGGTCAAACAGTTATAAAGACAAAACATACTTTAAAGACAAAACATACTTTTAGGTGAGACCGAACAAGATCGGTCAACGACATTCCTCGAGAGCAGCCAGAAGTGCATGAGCAATACCAGACTCAAAAGTCGAGTGCCCCGCCTCGTCTATAAGTCTGAGACGGGCCTGAGGACCCCACGCTTTCGCCAGCTTTCTGGCGGTGACCGGTGGGCAGATGACGTCATGTCGACCCTGAATGATTTCGGCTGGCAAATGCTTTATCCGGTCGAGATTTTCAAGAATTTGGTTCGGTGCAAGAAAACAGTGATTGACAAAATAATGCGCTTCAAGACGCGCCATGCTGAGCGCTGATTTGCCACCAACATGCCGCACGCCGGAGCGGAGCGTTGAGCAGCTTGTCTCATATGAAGCCCAGCGCTCTGCAGCTGCCTGATGCGTGTGATGATCGGGGGCAATCAGCCGTCTATAATAACTTGCGAGCAGATCAGAGCGTTCCTGAGGCGGCAAAAATTCATTAAAACTTTCATGCGCTTCGGGAAAAAAGCGTCCCATATCATTAAGAAACCAATCCACCTCCGCATCTGTGCCGAGAAAGATACCGCGCAGGATAAGACGTGCCACATTTTCAGGATGTCTAATTGCGTAGGCGAGTGCCAGCGTACTACCCCAGGACCCGCCAAACAGGACAAATCGTTCGATACCAAGGGCGATGCGTAGCGCCTCGATATCGTCTATCAGATGCTGAGTTGTGTTGTCCTGTGTCTCACCATGGGGCTGCGACTGGCCACAACCTCGCTGGTCAAAGAGCACACAATGGAAACGTTCAGGGTTGAACAGGCGACGGTGCGCCGGCGCAATGCCCGCACCTGGACCCCCGTGCAGAAACAGCACATGAACACCATCTCTTTTCCCACATTGCTCATAATATATGCGGTGGATTCCACGATCCAAAAAGCCCTCGCTAAAAGGAGCTACCTGTGGAAAAAGTTCTTTTTCCTGAATAAATGCGTGTGCCATATTTCATCATAGCCGAGAGGGAGTGAGCCTTTCAATCCCCACAAAATTTGCCGGGAATCAAAAACGGTGCATCAAAAGACAAAAGCGAGCTTAACTGCCACTGACTCTGTGGCAGCGCCCTTCAGGCGACGTCCATCATATCTTCAAGCCTCATCGCAGCAGCATCCTGATCAATTTTCTCGATAGCAGCAAACTCACGCGCAAGACGTTCAAGCGCGGCTTGGTACATTTGCCGCTCGGAATAGGATTGTTCGGCCTGATTTGTCCGTCGGTGCAGGTCACGAACGACTTCAGCGATTGAAACTGGGTCACCAGATTTGATTTTTGTATCATACTCCTGCGCGCGGCGTGACCACATTGTGCGACGCACGCGCGCTTTTCCCTGCAGCGTGGTGATGGCCTGATCCATCTGTTTACGTGAACTCAACGTCCGCAAGCCAAGTGATTTCGCCTTTTCCATCGGCACGCGTAGTGTCATGCGATCCTGTTCAAACCGGACTACAAGCATTTCCATGAAAGACCCACCAATATCGCGTTCCTCGGTACCAAGAATGCGGCCAACGCCATGCGTTGGATAAACGACAAAATCGCCCTCTGCAAAAGTGGTTTCTGACTTCTGTACCATAATTTCCTTTTCCTCTTGCCAACCAAACCACTAAATAATGAAGCCGTCCTGCAATGCGGGTCGGCATGGCCTACGCCGGCATCAACCAAATGTCTGTGTTCAATAATTGTAAGTTCACCAAGATCGGATATTCGAAGCCACAAAACATCATCCAGCAGCGAATCTTTTTGAGCTAAGTATTTATTATACTCCAATTTTCTACAAAATACAACTCGCCGCACAATTCAATGAGAGGGCATAACGAGCAACATAGAAAATTAACTACCAGTACCTGGCGCTTTAGAAAAATATTTTTCATATTTACCAGCTTCTGACTGAAGGGCGTCTGCATTCGGCATTGGATCTAGCCGCTCTCCAATATTTGGCCAAATTTCCGCCATCTCAGAATTCAGCTGAAGCCACGCTTCAGCACCTGGCTCCGAGTCTGGCAAAATGGCCTCGGCAGGACATTCTGGTTCACAAACGCCACAATCAATACACTCATCAGGATGGATTACTAGCATGTTTTCACCCTCATAAAAACAATCGACAGGGCATACCTCGACGCAATCTGTATATTTGCACATTATACATTTGTCATTGACTACGTAGGTCATCATTGATGGTCCGCGGTATTGGGAAAACTTCGCCGTTTTTATCTCAGATTAGGCTGATGAGCAAGGCCTACGCGCCGCGTTCAAGCCTCGCTTTTGCGCGCTTGGCAGCGCGTCCAGAATCCACATCTTCGACAAAAAGCAAGCCAGCTAGCCGTCGCATTAACTGCGCCTCGTATTCATGCATCTGACCATCAGCAAGTACGACCATCCACGCCATTTCCATGATCACAATCCGGTCTTCGACGTCAGTTTCTGCCCGGATAGAGCGAACTAGCGAATAAATTTCGACCCGGTCCTCATGCGCAACAACGGCTCTTTCAATAATGCTTGCAACTTCCTCTTTGTTTAGATCCATCTGGCTCGTAAGCAAGCGCAAGATACTAGCTCGTTCATCCTGATCCAGCTCGCCATCAGCCATTGCCGCCTCAATCAATAGACCAGAAAGCGTTTCCGCCCATTCGTGATCCCCTTTCGGCGCAACGGCCTCACCAGTAGAAAATGCCTTTATCCAGCCTTCGAGTTTTTCCAACATGTGATTATCCTGCTATCAATTTGTAATGTCTTACAATCCGGGTTTCAGCCGGTTAGTTATGCGGCGTTCACGTTTAGTGGGTCGTCCGGCTCCTTTTTCCCGTGCTTCAAAATCCGGGCCTTGTACCGTCGTCTTTGTCTGTTTGGGTTGTGGCGGCGCCAAATCCTCATAAAGCAATACGGCTTCAGATGCTGGTCCTCTGCGTCTACCAATAGCCAAGATCTTGATTACACGTACATTCGCGCCTAACACGAAAGTCAGAGTTTGGCCAATATTGGCCGCGCGATGTGGCTTGCTCATCACCTCACCATCTAGTCGGAAACGGCCTCCCGCTATGGCCCGTGAGGCCATTGCTCTGGTTTTAAAAAAACGCGCATACCACAGCCATTTATCGAGGCGCAGCACTGTGTTTGATCCGCTCAAGCTAGCCCTATTCCTTTAATTTGAGCTCTGCGAGGACAGCAAACGGCGAGTTGGGATCGGGCTGTTTCGAAGCTGGCTTCGCCTTACGAGAATTTCGCTTTTTATTAGAGCGTTGTTTACTGTTGGCCTTAGAAACGCCATCACCGCTTTTTGTATTCCGGTTAGCCGGCCGATCACCGCGTTGCTTGTTCGCATTCGAGCGGGCGCGGCGCACGCGCTCAAAAATCTGCAAGGGAGGCTTTTCAGGATCCTCGGCCGATTCCTCACCAACGACCTTGCACTGCATATCAAGTAGCATCACGCCCATCTGTTCTCGGGTTGCTCCGGCAAGTGAAAGCATATCCTCAGAAATCTTAAACTGTCCCTCACGCGCAGCGGTGCGCACCAAAAGCGCAACTCGTTCAACCATATCAACACGCATCACCCGTCCTCCTAGACGGCGATAGCCAACGGCTAACCAGAAGTCATCAGGGACATTTTCAACCGCGTCAATGGTTACACGACCAGCTTGCGGTGGAGCGTGAAAATTGCCGCTAGTATTGAGGTAGAGATTCCACAACAACGCTCGCAAATCGATTTGCGCCGGTTTCAACATATCTGGGAGATAAACCACCTCAACACCAAAGCGCAGACCAAGACGCGCCAACGCCGGACGGTCGGTTTCCTCAAGCGCCTGTGTGAGGTGAGCAATCTCGACACTGCGGACTGCACCAAGCCCTTCAAAAAGTACAAAGGCAATGCCCTTCGCAGCTCCGGATAAGGTTACCGGTTTAACAACAGGTTCTTCAATAATTTCAGGCTGCTCAAGCGGCGGGGTCTCCAGCATTTTGACCTTTGTAGACCGGTTTGGTTCAGCAGATGGCGCAACTACACTATCGGGCTCTAGTTTGCCGGATTTGACTTTGTTGGAGGACGGTATTTCAACGGCATCTGGAGATTCCAGTGCCAGCAAACGACCTAGAACATCACGCACATGTTCGGCAACGAAATCATTGAGCCGTACATTTAGACGCTGCATCTGATCAATCGAGAGTAGGTCGCTGTCAATAACCTCAGGGCGTGGAGCGTACAAGCCATCACCCTTTACAAGACGCGCTACTCTGGCCTCGCGCCAGTTTATCATGCCGGCCTCATCAAGTCGGAAGGCAGGTGTTGCTGACGCGGCAAAGGCCCGCACACGGTTCTCAATCTCATCGGGAAGGCCACGCCGCGCCGCTGCGAGAATAGTTGATTTCTCTTCGCCATCTGAAAGTGTTGGCTGGAACACAAATCCATCCAACATACCCACTTCCTCACCTTCAACCAGAACCGTACCGTCCGTCTTCACCGCAGCCATCAAATTCTTCTTTTCCTTCAATCTTCGACTCAAATGCGCGGCTCGTCGATCAACGAACCGTTCTGACAACCGACTATGCAGACAATCTGAGAGCCGGTCCTCAATTTGACGCGCACGATCCTGCCATTGGGCGGGGCTGTCTGTCCAGTCAGAACGGTGCGTGATGTAGGTCCATGTTCGTATATAGGCAAGACGGGTCATCAATGTGTCGAGGTCACCATCCAGTCGGTCAAGCTGGCCGATTGCCTGCGCAACCATATCCGTGCCAAGAACACCCTTTAACGCTAACGTCATAAAAATTCCAGCCAACATTTCATAGTGATTTTCGTTCAAGCTCTGTCGAAAATCAGGTATACAAGCAACATCCCAGAGCAGACCAACAGCATGTTTACTAGTGGCAATCGCCTGAATTTCTGGGCGAATAGCCAAAGCGGCCAATGCTAAGTGATCAAGCGCATCACCCTTACGAAAAAGGAAAGGTAATGGCGGTGGCGTCTCGAGCGAAGACAATAAAGTGTCTACATTGGAAAAATCCAGATCACGGCTACGCCAGTAAAAGGAACGCAGTGGCTGGAACCGATGCTGTTCAATCGACTCAATCATTTCAGGTTCGAGCACGCGACAGCCATTTGTGACACCGAACGTGCCGTCATTCAAATGACGGCCGGCCCGACCAGCAATCTGTGCTATCTCTGCAGGCGCCAATTTCCGCATCTGCCGTCCATCATATTTGACATCACTCGAAAGCGCGACATGGCTTATATCCAGATTTAGGCCCATACCAATTGCATCGGTTGCAATCAGGAAATCAACGTCACCATTCTGATAGAGTTCCACCTGTGCATTGCGAGTGCGCGGGCTGAGACGGCCCATGACAACTGCCGCCCCACCCCGCTGGCGGCGCACTAGGTCCGCAATCTGATAGACATCGGCGACACCGAACGCAACAATCGCGCTGCGTCGAGCCAAACGGGTCAATTTTCTTGGTCCATCATAAGAAAGCTGCGACATACGTTGCCGGGTCTCAAAGCGGGCCTCTGGAAGCAGTTGCCGGAGCAATGGGCCAGCTGTCGTAGCGCCCATTAACATTGTTTCAAACTGGCCTCGCGCATGAATGATGCGATCGGTAAACACGTGACCACGCTCGCGGTCTCCGGCAAGCTGCACTTCGTCAACAGCAATAAATTCAAAGCCTTGATTAATCCATTGACTGCTCAATAAATCTGCCTCTGCGACAGCATCATTACCCTCTAGCGGCATTGACTCAACTGTGGCACAAATATAACGTGCCGTCGGAGGGAGGATGCGCTCCTCACCCGTGATCAACCCAACCTTTGATGGGCCGAATCTCGCTGCCAGGCGGTCGTAATTTTCACGCGCTAGAAGGCGAAGGGGAAACCCGATAAGACCAGTGGCATATCCAGTCATCCGCTCAATCGCCAAATGCGTCTTGCCGGTGTTAGTCGGACCAAGAACTACAGTCACCGTGGCAGATGATCGCGATGCAAATGCACGGGACATGCTGGCGGATAATCTAGTAACTGACATCGGCTCAAAACTTAGGGCAAGTGAACGAAAAACGGGAAGGAAGCCTAGCTATATTTGTGGTGCAGCGCACGGGATTTATGATTGAATTTAGGCAAAGAAAGCTCGGCCTGTATTTCCGGTTAGGATTTTCTCATATTCCATTTATACTCGCGATAGCGCAGGGTAAACAAAAACTAAAAATGTGCCGATGCATCGGTGAGAGGTTTGTTCAGCGGCGGTGCAAACCTTGTCAGGTCGATTCCTTCAACAGCGGTTTTATATTCTTCAATGGTGGGTGTCCGGCCAAGAATGGCAGATAAGACAACAACTGGTGTTGATGCTAGCAATGACTCACCTTTTTTGTTAGGGGAGTCCTCAACAACACGGCCTTTGAATAAGCGAGTCGAGGTGGCTAAAACAGTGTCACCTTTTTCTGCCTTTTCCTGATTGCCCATGCAAAGATTACAGCCAGGCCTCTCCAGATAGAGAATATTTTCATAATCTTCACGGGCTGTGATTTTAGGTGCGGAGTCATCAAATTCGAAGCCGGAATATTTTTGCAGAATTCCCCAGTCGCCCTCTTCTTTCAACTCATCGATGATATTGTAGGTTGGTGCCGCAACCACTAAAGGCGCCTTGAACTTGACAGTACCGGTGGTCTTTTCAAGATTGCGAAGCATCTGCGCGACAATCTTCACATCGCCCTTATGCACCATGCAGGAACCGACAAAGCCAAGGTCGACCTTCTTTTCAGCCTGGTAGAAGGAGATTGGCCGGATCGTATCATGGGTGTAGCGCTTCGAGATATCGGCATTGTCAACATCGGGGTCAGCGATCATTGGCTCGTCAATCTGAGCTAAATCCACGACAACTTCGGCGAAGTATTTTGCATTGTCGTCGGGAGCCAATGCCGGCTTCTCGCCTGAAGCAACCTCAGCTATACGTCTTTGGGCAATGTCAATCAGGCGCTGAAGCATCCCTGCATCATTGTCCATGCCCTTGTCGATCATAATCTGGATGCGGTCCCGCGCAATTTGCAGAGATGCAATGAGCGTTTCATCCTCAGAAATACAGATTGCCGCCTTGGCCTTCATTTCCGCGGTCCAATCAGTAAAAGTGAATGCCTGATCAGCCAATAGGGTTCCAATATGAACCTCGATGACCCGTCCCTGAAAGACGTTGTCACCAAATTTCTTAAGCATCTGCGACTGGGTGGCATGGACGACATCGCGAAAATCCATATGCGTGGCCATGCTACCCCTAAAAGTCACCTTGACAGACTCTGGGATGGGCATATTTGCCTCACCAGTGGCAAGCGCAAGGGCAACAGTCCCGGAGTCAGCGCCAAAGGCCACCCCCTTTGACATCCGTGTGTGCGAGTCACCGCCAATAATAATTGCCCAGTCATCAACTGTGATATCGTTCAAGACCTTATGGATCACATCCGTCATAGCGAGATATCCATCATAAGGGTCACGCGCCGTGATCAATCCAAAATCATTCATAAATTTCATCAAGCGGGGAGTGTTTTCCTGAGCCTTGAAATCCCACACCGACGCGGTGTGGCAGCCTGATTGATAAGCGCCGTCAACAGCGGGCGAAATGACCGTCGCCGCCATTGATTCTAGTTCCTGCGATGTCATCAATCCGGTGGTATCCTGCGAGCCAACTATGTTAACCTTTACCCTGACGTCCGAGCCGGCATGCAGAACAGTTCCAGCCTGTACGCCGATAGCATTGGCGTTGAAAATTTTCTCTACGGCAGTCAGGCCTTGATTTTCATGGGAAATTTCTCTTGAGGCCGCAAATGCCGATTGCAATGGTATATTAAGCGTCTCGCAGGCAAAGCTCTGCAGCTTTTTGCCAAAGACAACTGCATATGAACCACCACCTTTAATGAATTCGATTTTCTGTGGGGTAAATGACGCAGCAACGTCAACGAGCTCCTCTCCGCTAGCGTCACTAAGCAGCTTTTTGTTCTTGGTGTTGATCGTCAGCACAGTTCCTGTCTCAACCGAATATTTCTGTTCCAGAACAGGATTATCATCATTGTTCAAGATCGGCTTACCATCGGGGCCGAGTTTTTTCACCCAGTTTTTAAGGTCGATGCCAATCCCCCCAGTGACACCTATAGTTGTCAAGAAAATAGGAGAAATGCCATTGGTGCCGGCAACGATTGGGGCGATATTGACAAAAGGCACATAGGGACTGAACTGTTTGCCAGTCCACAAGGCAACATTGTTGACGCCAGACATTCGTGAGGAACCAACACCCATTGTACCCTTTTCAGCAACCAGCATCACCTGCTTGTCCGGGTGCCGTCGCTGCAGCTCCTTAATTTCCTGCTGTGCGGTCTCCGATATCATGCAGCGGCCATGTAATTCGCGATCTGAACGTGAATGCGCCTGATTTCCAGGCGAGAGCAGATCGGTCGAAATATCACCTTCGGCTGCGATGTAGGTGACTACTCTTATTTCCTCGTCAATGTCAGGCAGAGTCGTAAAAAATTCAGCTTTGGAAAAACTCTCAAGGATATTTTTGGCGATTTCATTTCCTGCTTCATAGGCCGCACTCAGGCGGTCAGTATCAGCCTCGTACAAAAAGACCTGTGTCTTGAGGACAGCCGCCGCTTTCTCAGCCAATGAAATATCATCGCCAAGCGACAAATCGAGCAGCACCTCAACTGACGGCCCACCTTTCATATGTGCCAGCATTTCAAATGCAAATGTAGGCAAAATTTCTGTTACCATCACATCACCAGTAATGATCGCCTTAAGGAAACTAGCTTTTTCAAAGGCAGCACTCGTGGTTCCAGGCACTGTGTTGTAGATCAGCATCTCTAGCGCATTGTCACGGATAGGATTTTCCAGATCCTTTATTTGCAGAATTATTTCTCGAAGCAGCGCACCGTCATCAATTGGCTTCGGCGCCAACCCCTGTTCTTTGCGGTTTTCAACCTCTTTGAGATAGGTCTTATAGAGACTCATGATGATCCTAGTTGATTATTTCTAGAGCTTTACTGAAAAACCCGGAACCCAGCAGGAACTATAAAAAGCCAGTTTGCGTGAGTAATTTACTTTAAGACACGCCGCAGATGCTCGGCAATGGCAATGAACACCATAATACTTATCCAAAAATTACCGAAAATAACCACCCCTCTTTTCGCAGATGTTATAACGCAAGATTAGTGGATTTTCTAGCCAATTTACTTCCTTTATTTGGTTATCTGCAACGATGAAAGGTTGCCTCGTCACTGGTGGCGAACCTCCCTTAATTGCTATTTCAATCCAGATTCATACCCCTACGGCGTGTTTGCCTCTAGCCGCTAAGGTCAGTTTTCGCTAAACAGATTATATGGAAAGCAAAGCTGACAGCATACGCAAGAAAGCCGCATCGCGTGGTGCCGCACGCCGAAACCGGCCGAACAATGCCACCAACAAAAAAGCACGCCGAGCGGCAAACGAAAAGCCGGCTGAAACGGCTGATGGGAAACTCATTACGAAAACAGTGAAAAAAGCGAAGAAGACAAGTCATGTTGCCACCAAAAAAGCAGAGAGCACCATCGCAGTCGGACCTGTGCTGAGGCTCCATGATGTTGCTATCATGCGGGGTGAACGGCTTATTCAACAGAACATAAACCATGAAATGAGGCCGGGGCAAATGACCTTGCTGATCGGACCGAACGGCTCGGGCAAATCATCGCTTCTGCGAGCGATTTCTGGGCGCCTAGCAACATCGCGCGGCAGCATCAACGGGACTGTGCCAATGCTATATGTCGGGCATCAAGACGGTGTTTCAGGAGTGCTATCAGGGCGACAGAATCTTGCTAGTTGGGCCGACTTGAATGATGTTGAGAATGCTAAAAACCGGATCGAAGACGCAATCCAACAGTTAAATGCGGCATCATTTGCCAATTTGCCAACGCGGGTCCTATCCCGCGGGCAATGTAGGCGCTTTGCCCTAGCCCGTTTGCTTCTCGGGCCTCCTGGCGCACTCTGGTTACTTGATGAGCCAAGTGTTGGGCTGGATATTGACACGATGCAGGTACTCGACAGCATAATCAGCAAGCATCTTGACAAGAATGGCCTGGTGATGGCAGCGACGCATTTGCCTCTTGCTCCCTATGCCCAGCCTGAGGTGCTGGCGCTGAGTGACAGCGCCGATCAGGGTACGAATGTGGTATTGACATCGCGGAGAGTTGGTGAGCCCGCCGCATCTAAGTTTTCGGTCAATGAGGCGCCGGAGAAATGAGCGGCCTTATCCAACAGATCAGACGCGATTTGTCGATTGCCTGGGCAAGCCGGCTAGATATCGGAGTGATCCTACTGTTCTTCGTAATCATTGTGACCATGTTTCCACTGGCCATCGGCCCACAACCAGAAATCTTACAACCGCTTGCCGTGCCGTTGCTGTGGATTGCAGCCTTTCTGTCGATCCTTGCCGGTTTTGACCGGCTGTTTGCCGCTGATCTGCGCGATGGCTGGCTGGATCAAGTGGCTCTCTCGAAGCTACCACTTTTCGCCTATGTAATTGCCAAGGCAATCTCGCACTGGCTGGTCAGCGGGCTGCCAATTTTGCTGGCAGCGCCACTCATCGGACTGCTGCTGCAAATCGACCCATGGGTGCTGCCAAGCCTGCTGATCGCGCTTGCCATTGGCACAGCGTCATTGACCCTGCTTGGGGTGATTGGCGCTAGCCTTGCCACCGGCGCGCGCCATGGGGGCGGCCTGATGGCGTTGCTGATCCTGCCGCTGGCGGTTCCAGTGTTGATCTTTGGGGTGCTGGCATCGGTGCCTGAGACCGACCTGCTACTGACACCACATCTAAAATTACTGGTAGCCATCACGGCTGTCCTGATGGCCATCGCTCCGCCCGTGGCTGCGGCAGCGCTCAGCGAGGCAGACGATGATGGGGGAACATGATGTTTGATTATTTTGCTAACCCAACACGCTTTGTCAGAATTGCCGACGCGCTGTTCTGGCCACTTGTCGTCGTAGCATCCGGGCTTTTAATTGCTGGCCTCTATTACGGACTGATTGCCTCACCAGCCGATTACCAGCAGGGAGACACGGTGCGTATCATGTATGTACATGTTCCTGCTGCCTGGTTGGCAACATTGGGGTATTTGGCGATGGGTATCTGCGCTCTGTTCTATATCGTCTGGCGGCATCCTCTGGCTGATGTTACGCTGCGGGCGATGGCGCCGGTAGGGGCTGTCTTTGCCATGCTAACGCTTGTCACAGGGTCGCTGTGGGGTAAGCCGATGTGGGGTGCCTGGTGGGTCTGGGACGCGCGGCTGACGTCAATGTTGGTCCTGTTCTTTTTCTATGTCGCCGTGATTGCACTAGCGAATGGCTTTGACAGGGTGGAGCGCGGCAGCCGGCCAGCCGCATTGCTGGCACTCGTCGGCGTACTGAATGTGCCAATCGTGAAATTTTCGGTTGATTGGTGGAACACACTGCATCAGCCCGCAAGCCTGATCCGCAGTGGTGGTGTCTCGGTTGATCCGGCGATGCTGACGCCATTGTTGCTGATGCTTGGAGGCTTTCATCTATATTTTGCCGCAGTGATCATTTTGCGGATAAAAACATTGCTGATCGAGCGACGCATCACCAGCCTGCAGCTTCGTGACAATCGCCAACCAACGTCCGCCAACGAGGTCGGGCAATGAACACCTTTTTCTCAATGGGTGGCTACGCCACTTTTGTCTGGCCCTGCTATCTACTCACGGCGGTGGCAATGGCCTGGATTGGCTATACTAGCTGGAAAAAGGCAAAAAAAAGCGCTGAAATACTCGCTTCACTAAGCGATCAGGATCAGCGGAACTAATCGCCTAGGCACGGCGGCGGCCACCACGGCGGCGGCCACCCTCAATGGCCGGGGCGTCCTCAGCTGTCAAAATGCGCTCAGGCAGCTCAACCTCGGCAGCAAGCCTTGCATAGGGGTCGCTTTTATGCGGGATCGCCATCGCCTTGACAAAATGGTCCTGAAACGATGGTTCAATGGCCGTTTCGATCTTTTCAATGTCACGGACAGCAGCCTCAATCTCGCGGCGGGCACCACGATTGAGCAGTGCCATCCTCGCCCCGGCCCCAGCCGAATTGCCAGCAGCGCGGACATTTTCCAACTGACAATCGGGAATCATCCCAAGTACCATCGCATACTTTGGGTCGATATGTGTGCCAAAGGCCCCCGCCAGAACAACCTTGTCGATAGCCTTGATCTGCATCTTGTCCATCAGCAGCCGGAAACCAGCATAAAGAGCGGCTTTTGCAAGCTGGATCGCACGCACATCATTCTGCGTTACAGTTACATTCTCTGAAATGCGGTAGCAAAACGTGCGGCCATCGGCCTCGATACGGGCCGATTGATGAGCCTTTTGACCATCAACAACGCCATCCATCGAAATGATTTCGGCAAGATACATCTCCGCCAACACCTCAATGATCCCCGAACCACAGATCCCGGTTATGCCGGTTGCCTTCACCGCCTCGTCAAAGCCCGCCTCATCAGACCATTGGTCAACGCCAATCACCCGAAACCGGGGTTCAAGCGTATCCCTGTCGATGCGAATGCGCTCAATCGCACCAGGCGCAGCACGTTGGCCAGAGGAAATTTGCGCCCCCTCAAAAGCTGGGCCTGTGGGTGACGAGGCAGCAAGCATCCGCTGCGAATTGCCAATAACAATTTCGGCATTGGTGCCGACATCGACTACAAGCGTGTATTGATCATGTTTTTGCGGCGCCTCGGCCAAAACTACACCCGCTGCATCGGCACCTACGTGGCCAGCGATGCAGGGCAGAACATAGACACGCGCGCCGAGATGAACGCCAAGGCCAAGCTCGCTCGCACGAATTTCAACGGCGGTATCAACCGCAAGGGCGAAAGGCGCGCCACCAAGTTCAACCGGATCGATTCCTAGCAGCAGATGGTGCATCACCGGATTGCCGACAAGCACAATTTCTAGAACATCCTCAGGGGTCAGGCCGGCATGTTCCGCAGCACCCATAATCAGGCCCTGTAAACCTTCAATGACAGCAGCTGTCATCTCTCTGTCACCGCCGGGATTCATGATTCCATAGGAAACGCGGCTCATTAGATCCTCGCCAAAGCGGATCTGTGGGTTCATCGCACCGGTTGAGGCCAGAACCTCGCCGGTGACCATATCACACAGATGCGCCGACATAGTCGTCGATCCCACATCAATGGCAACGCCGGCAATGCGATCCTTCAGGCCGGGCCAGATGCCGACAATGTGATGCCCGTCACGAAGTGCCACCGTCACCTGCCATTTGCCGGCACGCAAAACTGGTTGCAGGGATTGCAGAATATTCAGATCACAGCTAATGCTGCCGGTTACACGATCCGGCCATTGCGCCTGCACCGCCTCCACCAGACGGCGAAAATCACCCGAAGGTTCGTGCATGTCCGGCTCGCGCACCTCAACAAGGCACAGGCGGACAATCGGATCCATCTCGATCTGCCGGTCATCTGCCGCCTTGCGCACAAGCTGGTTATGGACCTGACTTTCGGGTGGCACATCAATGACCACGTCATCACAAAGCAGCGACTGGCAAGACAGGCGCCGACCATCAATAAGCCCCTTTTTATCTGCATAGCGGGTCTCAACAGCGGTCACCGCTCCAAGACTTTCAGCACCTGAAGTGATACCGTGTTTAGCAAACTCACCACTGCCAACCGTAATCTGACAACGCCCACAGAGGGCGCGCCCACCGCAAACAGAGTCGATGTCAACACCGAGAGTACGCGCTGCCTGCAACACAGTCGTTCCGGCGGGAACATGGCCCTGTCTGCCCGATGGAGTGAAAATGATTTTCACCTCATCCCACGATTCTCCAGATCTTGCACTGCTGTCGTCGGTCATTATTCCAACTATAAAAGTTCTGTCGTAGTGGTTCAGGCGCTGCGCCGGCGGCGTGTCTGCCGTCGCTCACGACCTCCTTCACCCTGCTCTGCAGGTTTGCGAAATTTCTCGATCCATCTTCGACATTCTGGATCATTGCCATTCATTACGTTGGCACCCATGATACCTGTCATTTCCTCAGCGTGAAGTGGATTCATGATAGCCGAGGTCATACCGGCTCCTGCAGCCATCGATAGGAAGGCAGCGTTGAGTCCATGCCGATTTGGTAGCCCGAAGGAAATATTTGACGCCCCACAGGTGGTGTTCACCTTCAACTCGTTTCGCAGGCGAATGATCAAGTCAAGCGCCGAACGGCCAGCAAGGTTGATCGCGCCAACCGGCATGATCAGTGGATCAACCACCACATCCTCGCGGGGAATGCCATAATCTTCGGCACGCTCGACAATTTTCTTGGCAACATCAAAGCGAACATTCGGATCCTCTGAAATTCCCGTCTCGTCATTCGAAATGGCAACAACGGCAGCGTTGTATTTCCTCACAAGCGGCAAAACAACCTCAAGGCGTTCCTCCTCGCCGGTGACCGAATTGACTAGCGGCTTGCCCTTATAGACAGACAAGCCGGATTCCAGTGCGGCAACAATTGAACTGTCGATAGCAAGCGGTACATCGACCACATCCTGCACGAGGCTGATCGCCTCAGCCAGAATGGCGGGTTCATCAGCCATCGGAATACCGGCGTTGATATCGAGCATAGTCGCGCCAGCTTCCACCTGGGCGACGGCATCAGAGATTACCCGGCTGTAATCACCAGCGGCCATTTCGGCAGCAAGCAGCTTTCTGCCGGTGGGGTTGATCCGCTCACCAATCACGCAAAACGGTGAGTCAAAACCGAAGGTGATTTGTCTTTTGTCTGATGAAACCAGTGTCTTAGTCATGTTTTATGTCTCCGTTTACGCGGCCCTTCTAAGCGGCAAAAACCTCAAATCCGCCTTTCGGCAATGTTTCAATTTTTCCGTTTGCGATTGCCTGAGCGTAAGCTGCAGTTTTAGCAAAGCCACCAAAGGGGTAAAAATGGAAATGACGGATTAGACAGCCTGGATCCCCTGCCATTCCCTGCGCAAGGCCATCGAGCAGCAGATGTGGTGATTGTACCGTCATCAATTTGGCGACATTGCGAGCCTGTTTCGAGATGAAACGCATTGATGGACCAATCCCCGAAATCTGGGCGAAGCGGAACAGTGTTTTGATTGTGGCTGGCCCCGGAATGCCGATGCGGATGGGTAATTTGTTGCCGGCGGCACGTACCACCCTCTCCCAGTCCAAAACGATATCCGCCTCAAAACAGAATTGGGTTTCGATATAAAGATCAAGCCCTTCGCGAACAGCGAGTGCATTCTTCGCCGCCAGAGCCTCGGCAATCTCGTCATCGCTAATATCTGGGCTTCCCTCAGGATGGCCGGCAACACCGATGGAGCGGATACCATGTTTTTGGATCAATCCTGTATCAAGCACCTGCATGGAGTCTGAAAATTGGCCGACCGAATTGTCAACGCCGCCACCAATCACGAGAATCTCACTTACGCCTGCTTTGGCGGTGAAAGCCGTCAAGAGTTCATCTAGCTGATCTGTATCACGCAATGACCTCGCAGCAAGGTGCGGCACTGGTTTCATGCCGTCATTGTGCAGGCGCTGCGCCACCGCGACCGTATCCATTGGATCACTGCCTGGCAGAAAGGTAACGTTCACCGTTGTTTCCGGAGCAAGACAATCGCGGAAACTCTCAATCTTTGCGGCACCTGTCGGCGTCACCTCAATGGACCAACCTTCCGCCGCCTGCCGAATCTGCTCGATAGTCGCTGCCATGATAACCTCTTTCAAAAATGAAATGGGGGGCACGCATCAGCATTTCCATATCTAACCCCTTACTTCAGTAGCCGAAGAATGACGAGTCTGCCCCCCATCGGATAGTTTGCTGACGCCTCACTATCTCCCGATTACGACATCGGCCTGAATACCGCTGGGTACAAATTGCCTAAGCTGACGACCTGCCACCATTTTCAACTAGCGTGCGAACGCGGTCTGCAGGGTATTCAACTTCCAGCGCAGCGGCACGCTCGGCAGCAACAGCATCAAGATCATCTCCACAGTCAACTGGCTCACTACGGCGCCAATCGGCCAAATAGTCATCCGACTTGTCGGCACCATCGCGCATCGCCGCCTCATCAATCGCGATGGCAAAACGCCGTGAAAGCTCGATCTTTGCCTGTTCGCGCTGGCGACCACGGCCTCGTTCGGCGATGACCTGCGCCGGAATATCACGCCAATATAATGTAATTAACTGAGCCATGTTTGTTTGGTCCTATTGCTTATTTACCCGTTTGCCAATCGTCTATGTGGCGGCTGGATTGGGAGTTGCCCGGGTTTTATGCAAGGGGCTTCTGAAAAAAGCTCTGAAAGCCTTCATGTCCTAATAGTCAGCATCCAAAGGCTAGCCCCAATGCTGAACCGTTTGCACGTCCCTAAACTGCAATGTCGCATTCTCCGTCTGGTCAATGAAAAGAAAACATGTGTAATTACTGAAATCCATACCAAGGAGCAGCAGGCGCCAGCGTACCGTATGCCACAACAATTACATCACCTCGTTGGGACAGCCCAGCGGAATGCGCTGTAGTATTACGTCTAGCCAGCAGCTAGAACTTTTTCACGCTTTGCCGCAATCATTTCCTTAGCTGTCTCAACAGCAACTGCTGCGTCGCGACAATAGGCATCGGCACCGACCGAATCGGCAAATGCCTCGTTGAGGGGCGCACCACCAACAAGCACGATATAGTCATCACGAATACCCTTTTCGACAAGCGCGTCAACGACTACTTTCATGTAGGGCATAGTCGTCGTCAACAGCGCCGACATGCCGAGTATGTCTGGCTTGTGTTCCTCAAGCGCTTCAAGATAATTCTCCACCGGATTGTTTATACCAATATCGACAACGTCAAAGCCAGCACCTTCAAGCATCATCGAAACCAAATTCTTACCGATGTCATGGATATCGCCTTTTACTGTTCCGATTACCATGCTGCCAACTCGGGGCGCACCAGTTTCCGCAAGCAATGGACGCAGGATGGTCATTCCCGCTTTCATTGCGTTGGCCGCCATTAAAACCTCTGGTACAAACAGGATACCATCGCGGAAATCAATGCCAACAATCGTCATGCCTTCAACGAGTGCCTTGGTCAGAACTTCATAGGGTGTCCAGCCGCGATCAAGCAAGATTTCAACGCCCTCGACAATCTCTTCTTGGAGACCGTCATAGAGGTCGTCATGCATTTGCTGCACGAGTTCGTCGTTGTCTAGGTCCGCGAGGATAATTTCATCTTCATCAGCCATCCACGCATACTCCGCATTAGCTCGTGGTTGAACGGCACACTATGCCCTTACTGATGGTAGTCTTGCGGCATCCGGAGCGCGAAATGTGAAGCGCTCCCGACTGAATTTGTGCTGGGCGCGACAATACAGCGCGTAATCATCGAAACAGGACTTATTTTTCCATCTGCTGCTTGCTAAGCACTGGAAAGCTAGCCACCATGAAAAACAAAGAAATACCAGTAATTCCAAAGGCTTTAAATGTTACCCAATCATCTGTAGACAGCGCCCGCCAGGCAATTTCATTGGCGATTGCCGTTGTCGTAAACATGGCAACCCACAGCCAGCTCATCTGCCGCCAGCCAGTTTCTGTCAGATTGATCTGACTTCCCATAATAGCTCGGAGCGGGTTGCGTCCGATCAACCGACCACTCGCAATCAGAAACGCCAATAGTCCAGTCAGAATAGTTGGTTTGACCTTGATGAAAATCTCATTGTCAAAATAGACAGACAAGCCACCAAAAAAGGCAACGGCAACACAGCCTACAGTCGCCATCAGCGATATGCGGCGCTCAGTCAGCCAGCCAATGATCAGAGCAATAATGGTCGAACAGATAAGCACCTTGATACTAAGCATAAAATCACGCGTGAGGTAATTCGTGCCAAAAAAAAGTACAAGAGGGCCAAGGTCGAGCAGTAGTCTACGACCGGGGCGCTCGTTATTTTCCGTTGGTGTAACTGAATGATTATGTGTCTGTTTATCTGGCACGTTTTTGCCTTCCTAAGTCTCTTATTAAACTCTGGTTGCATTCTAACAATGCTGTTCGCCTTATAGTATCAGCTTAGGCGGGCGGATGCCTGTTGACATCAGGCGGCCCAGGATGTCGTCATTTCCTCGCAAATAAGTGCAGTTTCACGGATCAGTGCCCCACCACGCTTGTCTTTTCTCGCCTCTTCACCGAGCGTTCGGCGCCAATATTTGGCACCCCTCTGCGAGGCATACAACCCCAGCATATGCCGGGTCAGCGCATGCAACGGAATTTCTTCTATCACATCGGCGTAATCAGCCATCGCCATGGCCGCCTGCAGGCGGGTTTTGCCAGCACGGCCAAAAATGGACTCATTTAGGTCAGCAAGCAGCATTGGTGTCTTATAAGCAGCCCGGCCTAGCATCACCCCGGCAAAGTTGGGCAGTTCGGTCATGATGGTTGCAGCATCTACAATGCCACCATTGAGATGGATCATCAAATCGGGGCGGCGCGAGGCAAGCCGGCGCACTCGCGTATAGTTCAATGGCGGGATATCTCGGTTTTCCTTGGGGCTGAGTCCTTTCAGCCACGCTTTGCGGGCATGAAGGTAGAAAATCTGGACACCGGCCGCGCTGAGCGTGTCGACAAAAGTATCAAGACCGACCTCCTCATCCATATTATCAATGCCAATCCGGCATTTGATAGTGACAGGTAGATCAGTCTCAGCCTGCATGGCGATGACACAATCGGCGACAAGATTGGGCTCAGCCATCAGGCAGGCACCAAAACGGCCAGATTGCACGCGGTCTGAAGGGCATCCGACATTAAGATTAATTTCCTGAAAGCCCCGGGCGGCTGCGACCCGCGTTGCCTGTGCCAGCCGGTCAGGATTGCTGCCGCCAAGCTGTAGGGCAAGCGGATATTCCGCAGGGTCGTGACCAAGCAACCTCTCGGCATCACCATGCAAAATAGCATCAGCCGTTACCATCTCGGTGAACAGCAGCGCGTCAGGCGCGAGCAGACGATGGAAAAACCGACAATGCCGATTCGTCCAATCCATCATCGGCGCCACCGAAAGGCGGCGGTCAATCGCATCAATTGGCTGAATTTTCATCATTGGTCCGTTATAGAGCAAGCTCCCGCAAAACACCACCAATCAAGCAACATATCACGAGGAATGGCCAAGGAATGGGTTCCGCGCCCTGGTGTCGGCAACAGCAATGACAAAAGCGTCGGGGTCCATGGCCAATTCACGATCCAGCCGGCTAACCGCCGTCTGCGCATCGACCCAGCCGTCGCCATCAGCGCCATCACCAGTTATGGCGCGCCAACTATAATCACCATCAAAATCGAGACTCCGGGCTAACAACTTATGGCGACCATCCAACGCGTCTACATGGAGAAAGATGGCGCCAGCATCAGCATCGCCACGCCGCACCAAAACGCAGTCAATCAGCTCTGCCGCGGCATATCGCATAGCAGCGCTGACGAGCATTTCAGATTTCAACCTCGTCATTCCGCAGGACGCCTAGAAGTCAGTGCAGCGGCCTTTTTGTTCCCAGTCGCCATACCGCGTTGGCTCCGGTCCCTTGGGCCCGTTCGTTTCTCTGGGTAACGGAACGTCGCCGTCGACCCTTTCTGTTGTGGCAGCAGCGTCCTCGGCCTCTAATTTGTCGGACTTTGTCTTGTCAGCTTTCATATTTATCTATATGCCCGCGGATAACAGCAAAGACAAGCGGGAACAGAATGGCAGCTGACAGCACCACACCAAAGAGCAAACGCACACAGCTGACGAATCGGCCAAAATTAATGCTTGCAACTGGTACAGACAGCCAACGCCCCAAAACAAGGGCAACGCCGGCGGGCAAAACCGGCACCGAGCCACGCCGCGACAACCAGAAAAGACCGTACAGATCAAGCCAGACACGACCGACACCTGCGACGGTACCAAAAGCACAACGACTAGCAAGAAGATCAAGTAAGCCAGAGAAAAAGCGCGTCGCTACGCCCCGGCAGGTCTGTTTTGAAATTCTCGTCGACGTTGCAGAGGGTGCGCAGCTCGATGCGGCGATGAACGTCAATAAAAACCTCGGCGATCTGGATGATAGAGATCGCCGATTTGTACAGCTGTTGGCGGCAACCTGCCTGCGGCGTCGCGGGCAGCTAGAAAAAACCATTGCCCCATTGATGGTGCGCCGCCCATTCGGCGCACAGGAAAATGCCAACATTATTCTGGTGATGGGCGCGGCGCAGTTACTCATCCTGAATACCGAGGCGCATGCTGCCGTCGACAGCACTGTTGAGTTGATGCGACAGGCCGGTTTTGACAGGCTAACGGGCATGGCCAATGCCGTCATGCGGCGCCTGACCCGCGAGGGTGAGGCCCGATTTGGCACTACCAAACCTACCGACAATCTACCTGAATGGCTGAAAACCAGTTGGCACGCCACATACGGGCCGGATGCAACCGAATTACTGATGAGCCTGTCGATGGAGATTCCACCCCTTGATATCACGCCAAAGTCAACGCCTAAGATCTGGGCAGACCGGTTACAGGGTAGGGTAATCAACAATGTGTCAATCCGCCGTGAATTCGATGGCGACCTGACCCAGCTTGACGGTTTTGCCAATGGCGACTGGTGGGTTCAAGATGCCGCCGCCGCCCTCCCTGCAACGCTGTTGGGCAATATCACTGGAAAACATGTTATTGACCTATGTGCGGCTCCCGGCGGCAAAACCGCCCAGTTGATTGTCGCAGGTGCAAAAGTCACGGCAATCGATAACGGGCGCAAACGCATTGATCGGTTGCGGCGCAACCTGAAGCGGCTGAAACTTGGTGCCAACATCGTCTATGCTGACGGGCGCACCTACCAGCCAAAGGAATCAGTGGATCACATCTTGCTTGACGCGCCCTGCTCAGCAACTGGCACACTTCGCCGCCGCCCCGACATTCTATGTCGCCGGACCGCTGGCGACATAAGCGCGTTACAGGAGGTGCAATGGGATTTGGCAACTACAGCGCTCGGTTGGTTGAAACCTGGCGGCACCATGATTTATGCAACCTGCTCTCTACAGCCAGAAGAGGGTGAGGAGATGATCGCAGCAATCTTGACCAGAGCCGAGGGAAGCTTTGTACTGGACCCGATTACCCCCGAACAGGCTGGCATATTCGCCCCCTCGATAACTGAGGAGGGGACTATCAGAATTATACCAAATGATTATGACGCAATTGGCGGTGTAGACGGGTTCTACATTGCGCGGCTAAAATCGGCAAAGTAAGTGGCCAATATTGTGGAGTCGGAGAACAATCAGGTAATGACCACAGGGCAAGCACAAGCTGGAAAGACGATGCCAAAATGGCATGTTGGATCGCTAGAAAAAATTTTTAGGCGCAGTGGCCTTTTTCGTTGGCCACTTAAACGACAAGAGAACCCAATGGTCCGTTCCGGTCTACAGGATCCGTGGCGCGGCAACGCTGCAGCCGGTGCTATCATTCTGACCAACGGAATCGATTGGAACAATGAAGCCGTCGACGGCAATGATTTTTCATGGATCAGGCATTTGAGGGCCCATGGAGGTGAT
>CAJWKB010000002.1 GCA_913042065.1 uncultured Alphaproteobacteria bacterium
GAGCATGATCAGCTAGGTGACACCTCAACCCTACAGGATCCGGCAGTCGTCGATCATCTGGTAGAAAATCGGCAGAACCAATAACGGTTTCAATTCAAACCCATGTCCTTCCCTGACAGACGGCATGCATTCTGTTTTTTTGCACCGAGCTTGAAGGGCATGCTCTCGGGTAAGTATTTGATCGCCAACACTCTAAGTCACAGCTGATCTGAAATTTCACGATTTCTTTGCCTGGCTGGGCGGCCGGTCATCAGCTTTGTCGCAACGCTTGCAACTGCCATGTCAATTGGCACAAAAATTTCGCCCAGGCCGATTTAAGTCAAAATACTTCGCAGTTTCTCACGAATGAATTCTTCGGGCTCATTGAAAACAATCGTCCCAGCAAAACCTCCATCCGACCGATAAAGATAAACCGCCGCCGAATGATCATAGGTAAAATCACCATCTTCGCTCTCAATTTTCTCGGCAAACGCACCAAATGCAGCGCGGCTGTCAGCAAGCGCCTCAGCATCACCGGTCAAACCCACCACATTCATATCGAATAATGAAAGGTAGTCCCGTAACTGTTGCGGTGTATCGCGCTCAGCGTCCACTGAGATAAAGATGATCTGTAGCCTATCTGTGTTAACACCGTCGCCGCTTAACTTATCTAGTGAATTTGACAAAGACAGAAGTGTGGTTGGGCAAACATCCGGGCAAAAAGTGAAGCCAAAAAATAGCGCAACCGGCTGACTAGCAAAATCAACATTTTTGCGCACCTCACCATTCTGATCAGTCAGAATAAAAGTACTTTCAGCAAAGTTTGGAAATCCCATAAGTGATTTATGCGCCTGTTTTGAAGAAATTACGAAGACAACCGCTGAAAGGCATAAAAAAATAAGAACGGCGACCAGAACAAAAGCGTGTTTATGGCTGCCAACGTGTCGCATCTGCCCTTCGCCAAAACCATGTTTTCGATTAATTCGGCTCATACGCCCTCTCTTAACAGTCACCACCTCCAATAATCAAATGAAATCAGAGTTTGAACGTCCAATTGCTCCTCACCTATCCAGACGACACCAAATGTTTGGGACAAGCCAACGAGATTATTGTAAGCGTTACTGGGTTGGGTATATTGTCTCTCACTTGAAACTACTCGTTACCTCAACCTGGGACTCAAGAATGAATGCTTTCATCATCCTAATTGATCAGATCGTTAACATCTATATTTGGACACTGCTCGCCTACATCATACTCGGGTGGCTGATTGCTTTTCGCATCGTCAATCCATGGCAGCCAGCAGTGCGGGTGGCCGGATCCATTCTTGGTCGAGTACATGAACCAATTTTAAGCCGTATTCGGCAATTCATGCCCGATCTAGGTGGCATTGATTTCAGCCCAATTGTCGTTTTTCTGGCAGCACAGTTCCTGCGGAATCTTTTGATTGGCATGATAACAGCCTAGTATTAAACAAGTTCGCCACGACAATGTCGTGTGCGGGTGATTTTGGGGCGTAAAACAAGCGTCGCCTTATTGAGCGCGCAACGATTATGGATTCGGATTTATAAAATTTGTGGAGAAGAGTGATGGCTCAAGCTGATGTGATTGACGGCAAGGCTTTTTCAGAAAAATTGGTACAGATGGTTGCTGTTGAGGCAAAGGCCATTGAAGCGGCTGTTGGACGTCCGCCAGCGCTTGCCGTTGTTCTGGTTGGCGAACATCCCGCAAGTGCTGTTTATGTTCGTAATAAAATTGAGCGCACAACGACTGCGGGCATGCGCTCAATCGAACACCGTCTTCCCGTAACAGCTGATCAGGAGACTTTGCTGAGCCTGATATCCGAGATGAATGCGGATGATGCAATTGACGGCATTCTTGTTCAATTGCCACTACCCGATCAGATCGACGAGGATGCAGTCATCAATGCGATCATACCGGAAAAAGATGTTGACGGGTTTCACGTTGTCAACGCTGGGCTTTTGGCCACGGGTCAGCGGTCGCTAGTGCCTTGCACACCCTATGGCTGTCTGCTGCTGCTTCGCAACCAGCTTGAATCCCTTTCAGGATTAAATGCGGTTGTTGTCGGACGCTCAAACATCGTTGGCAAACCGATGGCACAACTTTTAATACGTGAGAGTTGCACTGTAACTATTGCTCATTCGCAGACAAAGGATCTGCCTGCTGTCTGCGCCAATGCCGACATTCTTGTTGCTGCTGTGGGGCGGCCGGAAATGATCACCGGCGATTATGTAAAGCCAGGATCCACCGTTATTGATGTTGGTATTAACCGCGTGCCCGCACCAGAACGTGGTGAGGGCAAATTCCGGCTCACAGGCGATGTTGATTATGCGTCAGCAGCAGAAAAAGCCGGTGCCATTACTCCCGTCCCCGGCGGTGTTGGTCCAATGACAATTGCCTGTCTGCTGCGCAACACGGCGGTCGCCGCCGCGCGCCGGTTTAATGTTTCGATCAGCGACATATAAATTTATGCTGATCAAATGCTTATTTTGGCGGCTAGCGTTACAATTGACTAAGGACCACGAAAAATGTCAATAGACCAAATCGTACTGGCAGCCTCCCTTCTGATCGTTGCTGGCATCTTGGGCTGGGGCGTTCTGACTATGGCACGCGGTGGCGACTACAACATGAAGAACTCCAATAGAATCATGCGATATCGGATTATCTTCCAAGCGCTGGCACTTGTCATTATCCTTGCGTTGATGTGGTTGCGGAGAGACGGTAGTGCCTAGACAGGAACAAAAACAAAATGTGAAATGGACATGGTGAAACTAAACAAAATATACACCCGGACTGGTGATGGCGGTGAAACGAGTCTCGTAAATGGCACGAGGGTCTCAAAACATTCGCTACGGCCTTCTGCCTTCGGCGAGGTTGACGAAGCCAATTCTGTCATTGGCCTGGCTAGATTTCATTGCAAGGCAGACTCCCGACAGACGGCAGATGCGATGCTAGGTCGCATCCAGAATGACCTGTTTGATCTTGGCGCTGATCTAGCAACACCCGATACTGGGAAATCAGCACTCAGGGTGACGTCTATTCAGGTTGAACGTCTGGAGGCAGAAATTGATGCAATGAATGCCAATATCGAACCGTTAAATTCTTTCATCCTGCCGGGGGGTTCAGAAGCATCGGCCTGGCTCCATCTGGCGCGAACTGTGGCTCGGCGTGCTGAGCGTCAGATGACCAAATTGGCTGCGGAGGAAGTGATTAATGATGCCGCGATTAAGTACATAAACCGGCTTTCCGACCATCTGTTTGTGCTGGCACGTAACCTGAATGAAAATGGCAAAACAGATGTATTATGGCGGCCCGGAGAAAATTCAGGCCAGAAATAAGAAAGTTTTTCTAGTTAGCATAATTAAAGCTAGTTACAGAAAAACAGGATCATGTTGGAGGATACAAACATGAAAGTGCTCGTACCAATAAAACGGGTCATCGACTATAACGTGAAAGTCAGGGTAAAAGCCGATAACTCTGGTGTCGAACTCGCCAACGTCAAAATGGCGATGAACCCTTTTGACGAAATTGCGGTTGAGCAGGCACTCCGCCTCAAAGAAAGTGGGAGCGCTGACGAGGTTGTGGTTGTTTCGATTGGACCATCACAGAATCAGGAAACCATCCGCACCGGGCTGGCCATGGGAGCAGACCGCGGCATCCATATAGAAGCTTCACATGATATTGAGCCTCTCGCAGTTGCAAAGCTTTTGAAAGAAGTTGTCACCCGTGAAAATCCAGGTCTCGTTTTCGTCGGCAAGCAGGCGATTGACGATGATTGTAATCAGACCGGCCAGATGCTAGCCGCGCTTCTTGGCTGGGCGCAGGGAACTTTTGTTTCTAGTATCGATATCATTGGTCAAAAAGCTACCATAATCCGTGAGGTTGATGGTGGTCTTGAGCACTTGGAAATCGCATTGCCTGCAGTGGTGACTGTTGATCTGCGTCTGAACGAGCCAAGATATGCCTCACTGCCAAACATCATGAAAGCGAAGAAAAAGCCGCTGGATTCGATTACTGTTGGAGAGCTTGACGTGGACGTGGCTACACGCCTGACCGTTGTCAAAGTCGAAGAGCCAGAAGCACGGTCGGCTGGGGTTAAGGTGGCTGACGTCAGTGAACTTGTTAACAAACTTAAAAACGAAGCAAAGGTGATATAACTATGAGTGTTCTTGTCCTTGCAGATCATGACAATGGTCAACTAGCCGCCGCAACGCTGAATACGGTGACTGCCGCATTGCAAATTGGTAGTGACATCCATGTTCTGGTAGCCGGTGACACTAGCGGAGATGTCACCAAAACAGTAGCAGCCATTGCTGGCGTAGCCAAGGTATTGGTTGCAAGTGGTGCCGGTTTAGACCACGGCATTGCAGAAAATGTCGCCCCAATCATTCAAGAAATGGCTTCTGGCTATTCGCATATTTTGGCACCAGCAACAACGACTGGAAAAAACATAATGCCGCGTGTTGCTGCACTTCTCGATGTCATGCAGATATCCGACATCATTCAGGTCATTGATGCTAACACCTTTCAACGCCCCATCTATGCCGGCAATGCTCTAGCCACAGTCACCTCTGATGAGTCAATTAAGATCATCACCGTTCGCAGCACAGCTTTCGAAGCAGCTGCCGCAGTTGGAGGAAGCGCTAGCGTCGAAGATACCGCCGTAGGCAGTGATAAAGGCCTTTCAAGCTATGTGAAATCCGAACTGTCCAGTTCTGAGCGTCCTGAATTGACCTCTGCGCCAATTGTCATCTCCGGCGGCCGTGGCATGCAGGATGGCTCCAATTTTGCGATGTTGGAAACGGTTGCCGACAAGCTAGGTGCCGCCGTTGGCGCGTCCCGCGCAGCCGTAGATGCCGGTTTTGTGCCAAATGACTATCAGGTTGGTCAAACCGGCAAAGTCGTTGCCCCGGATCTGTATGTTGCCGTTGGCATTTCCGGCGCTATCCAGCATCTTGCTGGCATGAAGGATAGTAAAGTGATCGTGGCCATCAACAAGGATGATGAGGCGCCAATTTTCCAGGTGGCTGACTTCGGCTTGGTTGCTGACCTTTTCGAAGCTGTTCCCGAGTTCGAGAAAGAACTCAGTTAGGTAAAATCTCTGCCAAAAGTTAAAAAGATTCAAGGCATCCTAAATGGCTGCCTTTTTCGTTTCACTTTATTATCGTGACAGAAACGTCCGAATGTCACGCTGTACAGGCCCCACATCCCATTCAAATGGACCAACAAACGCCCATAATTTTGTCTGGTCTGCTGACAGCAGAAACGTCGTCGGCAAACCCCGCACTGCTAAATGGCGGGAGAGAATACCGTTTGGATCAAATGCCAAGTCGGGGCTGCTGACCCCATATTTTTTTAGAAATGGAACAGCCTTTTGAGCACCGCCTCGATCAACCGAAACCAAAAGGACTTTGATTGATTGCACGCTAAGCGGTGCTACGGCACGTTCGAGTGCCGGAAGCTCAGCAACACAGGGCGGGCACCATATTGCCCAAAAATTCACAAGTAAAGGTGATCCCTTATAGTCAGCTAGTGTCATCAGCTGGCCATCCGTATCGGTGATTTGGACCTGTAGACTGGGTGGTGTCTGTGGCCTAACTTCGGGCAAGCTCGACGCCACGGCAGCATCGACGATTAGAGCGCAAAGCCCAAGTGCAGCACACATTGTCAATTTGATAGCCACCCTAAGTGAGGTAAAAAATTCTGTTTTTGGCTGAAAATTCGAGAAAAGCTGCGTATAAAGCATTGAGATTCAAATCCAGGTGATTGGAGCAATGAAGAAAAAACAGAAATCACAGGTAAATGTGACAGCACAGAATAATACTGAAAAGTCTAGCATCTGGGGTGGCCGCTTCTCAAGAGGGCCTTCACAGCTGATGCAGGATATCAACGCGTCAATCGACTATGACCATCGTCTTTTCTACCAGGATATCACAGGATCACGGGCACACGCCACAATGCTCGCCCATTGCGGAATCATCAGTCATGGGGACCTTAAAGCCATCAACCAGGGCCTTACACAGATCGCTTCAGAGATTCAGGATGGTAACCTAACCTTCAGCCATGAATTTGAAGACATCCACATGAATATCGAGACCAGACTTGCCGAGATCATCGGCGAACCTGCCCGCAGACTGCATACAGCGCGATCACGGAATGATCAGGTGGCGACCGATTTCAAAATGTGGGTTCGGGTGCTTCTCGAAACCCTTGATGCGGCGCTCGCCGATCTACAAGCTGCCCTAATTACTAAGGCGGAGGCGCATGTAGAAACATTAATGCCTGGATACACTCACTTGCAGACAGCCCAGCCAGTAACTTTCGGCTTTCATCTCATGGCCTATGTCGAAATGGTCGGTCGGGACAGGTCGCGGTTTGCCGATGCTCACAAGCGGCTTAACGAATCACCACTTGGCGCGGCAGCACTTGCAGGTACGTCCTTTCCAATCGACCGTCAAATGACGGCCGAAATGCTCGGTTTTGATAGGCCAGCAGCAAATGCTATGGACGCAGTTTCTGACCGTGATTTTGCGCTTGACTTTCTAGCTGGCGCCGCCATTTGCTCAGTGCATCTGTCACGCCTAGCAGAGGAGATTGTTATCTGGTCGTCAGACCGCTTTAAGTTTGTTAAATTGTCAGATGCGTACACCACCGGCTCGTCAATAATGCCACAAAAACGCAATCCGGATGCTGCCGAGCTTGTCAGAGCTAAACCTGGGCGGATTATTGGCTCACTCAACGGATTACTAATTGTCCTTAAAGGGCTACCACTGGCGTATGGAAAAGATCTGCAAGAGGACAAGGAAGGTGTTTTTGACGCTGCCGATGCGCTGGGTATCGCAATTGCGGCGATGTCAGGCATGGTCACAGATATGCAACCCAATCCAAAAAACATGCGCGCAGCATTGGCGAGTGGATTTCCAACAGCCACAGATCTAGCAGATTATCTGGTGCGTGAACTTGGGATACCTTTCCGTGAAGCACATCACATCAGTGGAAACATTGTTGCGCTTGCGGCGAAGCAGGGAGTCGATCTTGACGCAGTGCCACTTGCCGACATGCAGGCGATTGAGCCATTGATAACCAATGAGGTGATCGACATTTTGAAGGTCGAAAATGCCGTGGCGGCCCGCCGCAGCTTTGGTGGGACAGCGCCCGCCGAGGTCAGTGCCCGCATTGCTGAGGCAAAAAAACGCTTCCAAATTGGATGATACGTCACCTAACCTAGCGCAGGACAAAGGGAGATTAACGAAATGATTCGGGGATTTGCAGTCGCCTTTTTGGTTATTATGGCGGGGTTGGGCGGACTTTCTGCCTGCGGTAAATCAGGTGATCCCTACCGTCCGTCCGAAATTCCCAAGAAATCATCAGGAAACTAATTAAAAATGATCATCAATTTCATCTGCTAGCAGGATCGTCGTATGTGCCCCTTCAATCGTGATGTTAATGGCCATCTACTGGTTAATTCAACACCGTTGGCCGAGATTGCTAGCAAGTTTAATACACCACTTTATGTTTATTCTGGTGATGGTATCCGTGATGCCTTTTTAAAGTTTGCTTCGGCTGTTGCACCAGTTTCTGGCAAAGTTCATTTTGCACTGAAGGCCAATTCAGCGCTTGGTGTAATTTCTCTGTTAGCCCGTCAAGGTGCTGGCGCTGATATCGTGTCAAGTGGAGAGCTCCATCGGGCCTTGGCTGCAGGCATTACACCTGCGGATATTGTTTTTTCTGGCGTTGGTAAAAGCCGGACCGAGATCGCACAGGCCTTGACCGCTGGCATAGGTCAGATCAATGCCGAATCCTCAGCTGAAATTGACTCTATCTCGTCAATTGCTAACGAAATGCGTGTTGTCGCACCTGTTGCACTGCGAGTGAATGTCGATGTCGAGCCGGGAACGCATGCGAAGATATCAACTGGCCAGCGGTCGACCAAATTTGGCGTTTCGACTGATCGGCGTGAGGCGGCAATCCTCTATCAACGAATGCACAATGATCCAAACATTTCGCCGGCTGGGCTGGCTGTTCACATTGGCTCGCAAATTCAGAGTCTTCTACCTTTTGAAAAGGCCTATCTTGCGTTACTCGATCTGGGTCAATCCTTGCGTGGTGAGGGCATGCAGGTACCAACTCTTGATCTTGGAGGCGGGGTTGGTGTCGATTACGTTGGTGGAGCGACCCCAGACTTTACAAATTATGGAGTGCTTGTTAAGCGCATTTTTCAGGATAAGGGATTCAATCTTGGTTTTGAGCCTGGCCGCGCGATTGTTGCCCATAACGGCGTTCTTCTCAGTGAAGTGATTTATGTCAAACAGAGCGAAAACAAGCGCTTTATCATTGTTGATGCCGCAATGAATGATCTGATACGCCCAACCCTCTATGAGGCCCACCACAATATAGAGCCCCTGAAGGACATCGGGCCAGCAACAGGCCTTGCTGATATTGTTGGTCCTGTCTGTGAGACAGGTGATTATCTCGGCAGGGAACGAATGATGCCAGACCTACAGACGGGCGATCAAATCGCTGTGATGTCAGCGGGTGCTTATGGCGCAGTGATGGCGTCCAACTACAACACAAGGCCACCGGCAGGCGAGGTTATGGTTCTTGACGGCCAGGTGCACGTTCTGCGTCAACAACGTTCGGTAAAAAGCATTCTAGAAGAGGAGTCCATTCCCAATTTTTGACCTTGCAGCAGGGTTCTGTGACCAGCTAGCGGGTAATCCGCTTGGAGATTGGTATAACCGTGACAGCCGCCTCATCTGATTTCTCGACATTGAGCTGTACGAAAAAGGGTGTCAATCCACCAGCCTTAATAATCTGATCATCCGGTGTGATGGTCTGCTCGTTTACAATCGTTCCACTATCTGCAGTTACCGTGACAAGCAGATCAGAGGCATGAGCATCAAAAACACTGTCATTCCGTAAACTTCCACCAAGGCGCAGCGTGTCGCCTGTGTGCGTAGCTTTTAGATCAACTACGGCCAAATCGTCGGTGTTCGAACGAATGGTAATGCTAAGCAGGCCAAAAACGGGAATAAGGCCGGGAAGATAGGCCGTCACAATCACTCGCTGGTAAACCAATCCGCCAGCTAGCGCACTTAGTATAAGGAGGATGCTCAAAATTGCGCTTAGCCCCTTTAAGCTGCCACCTTTTTTGGCCCGTTGTGGTTTTTTCGGCCTGGCGTCACCTTTTGGTGGCAAGGCAAACCATACATGCGAACAGACTGAACAACGAACTGTCTGACCATCTGCATTCAAAACCTGGCTATCTAGGCGAAAGATCGTTTCACAGTTGGGGCAAGTCAAAAGCATCCAAATTGTTCCAAACATGTTGCAATTCAACAATCGATACCGCAAAGCTGAAAATTGATAAAGGCCATTAGGTGAAATAGTCAAAATGGCGTGCTACAGTGATGACAAATTTTTACCAAAACCCACGGTGCGATCAATAATCAACAGTTTCCACCTGGAAAATCCATTTAATGGTTTCTGAAATGAGACGGTCAGCAAAACATCAAAATCTTCAAAAGCGCATGAGAATCACTAGAAAGGTCGCCAGCAACGAGCTAACCGACAAACCGGTTACCAAGACGCCCAATAGTTTCATCCCCAAGAAAAGCAGGGTGGCCAAGGGCAAACGGCGCAAACAGCTGCTGGTATTGGTTACCGTTCTCTTAGCGACCCTGACTGCCGGATTTCAGCATTTCGTTCTAACTCTGCCAAAGGCAACAACCCACCAATTACAATTTACCGATGGAATCATTGTTATGACAGGTGGCCAGCAACGGCTGGATGACGGGGTTAGGCTTTTAACAGAAGGCCTTGCCAATAAAATGCTTATTTCTGGTGTGGGAAAAGGTGTCAACCGGGCCATTCTTGTGCAGGAGTTGGGTCTCACTGAAACGCAGATCGGCGTGTTGTTCTGCTGCGTAGAACTTGATCACGCCGCGCAGGATACTTTTGGCAATGCCAAAAGTGCCCGCGAATGGTCACGAAGGCATGACATGCAGTCCCTTCGTCTCGTGACAGCGAACTACCATATGCCTCGTGTATTGTTGATTTTTAGCCGCGAGCTACCAGATGTCGATCTCTATCAATGGCCCGTGACCCCAGACGATCTTGACCTTGCTAATTGGTGGAAAGACCTAGCATCTCTGCGACTACTAGCCCGCGAATACGCCAAATATATGGCCGTTTATTTGAGAGTTTGAGACAGGCTAACTCTGGCCAGCGTCAATGATCGACCGCCTGATTTCACGCGTACGGTGAAACAATTTTTCAAGCTTGTCACCTTCTTGCCATCGGATCGCCCGCTGAAGATAGGACAGATCTTCTGAGAATCGCTGTAGCATCTCAAGGACTGCTAAATCATTATTCAGAAAGACATCACGCCACATCACCGGATCGGAGGATGCAAGTCTAGTGAAATCACGGAAGCCAGAGGCAGAAAATCTGATCACATCATTTTTCAGCTGCTGTTCTAGATTAACAGCGGTGCTAACGATAGTGTAAGCTATCAAATGCGGCAAATGTGAAGTAAGCGCGGTCACTTTGTCATGATATTCAGCATCCATACGCTCGCTGACAGAACCAAGACCCGTTACAAAGGACTCAAATTTCGCCACGACCTCTTCAGGTGCAACAAGTGGTAGAACAAGCCAGTATCGCCCATCAAAAAGGTTTGTCACTCCTGCTTCAGGCCCGGAATGTTCCGTTCCTGCAAGCGGATGCGAAGGAACCCAATGGATGCAATCACTAACATGCGGACTCACGTCCCGCACAACCGACCGTTTGGTTGAACCGGTATCGGTCAAAACAGCACCTTTCTTCATATGCGGCACGATCTTCGCGCTAAGATGGGCCATGGCACCAACTGGCACCGCCATGATCACCAGATCGGCATCAGCCACGGCGCGGGCAGGATCAGCTTCAAAGCGGTCAACCAAACCCAGCTTTGATACCCTTTCTCCAATGTCTAGCCCGACGTCACAGCCACAAATGTATGTGGCTAATGCCGCTCTGCGGGTTGCCATAGCGATTGATGACCCAATGAGTCCAATCCCGATTATAGTAATTTTTTCAAAAATAGGGGCCATTTTGGCGCTTTCTGTCTACGGGATACCATCAACAATGCGACGCCGACCACGCCGCAACCTTACCAATGAATTTTGTCTTGTCACCCTTTACTTCGAGAGTGACATCACTCGTAACCTCAACGATTGAATAAACATCATCATGTTCCACCGCATAAAGGCTAATCTCAGCGCCAGAGTCATCAGCCTCATGCGGCCCAATGATGAAACACGGGATTATACTGGGGATATCAATGAGCGGTGTGCGGGCAACAATCATTACCTCCTGATTGGTCAGCAAGTGGCGCGCAATCTGTGGCGCTGCGGTGCAGGGGGCTACGATATAATCAGCCTGGTTTGGCACGGCGTTCAGGAGCCGATCCAAGTCGTCGATTACATCAAAGGTCACGCTGTTAGCAAAATGCCAATGGGACGTAACCAGAGACTCATCAAGCGCTGAAATTCGCAGGCTACCCTGCTGCTGGGCAACACTCGAGGAAAATATGTGACGCCATATACCAGCTATTAGCGTAGGGTCCAAATCAGGGGCAGCGCTCTGCAATCGCCGCATAATAGCAGCCTCCCGGCCCGGCCTGAAGGCTGCACTACCATTCTTTGCCGCCGCAACCAGACCAGAAATTTTAAACCGTTTTTCTAAAAGTACAATGATCTCATCATCAAGGCTGTCGAGCCCATTGCGAAGTTCGGTCAACTTGTCAGTCATCGATAATCCAGAAATAGAAGTAACGAAAATTATGCGTCAAAGAGCCCCTCGACGCGCGATAGCTATGTCCCAAGCTCACACCCAAAAGTCGCCAGATCACAATTTGATCCAACCTTTGCACTAGAGCCGCCTCCAAATCCGGCTGGTTTGAGACGCAAAACGTGGTCTGGCACTTAGTCCTGCCGGCCAAAGTTTACTGGTCTTTCCAGCCGGTGCATAGAGCATTTTATCTGCCTCAGCGAGCAACACACCGCCCAGTGCCGGCCACCAGCGCGCGCCAAAACGTTCCATGCCATGCGAGAGTTTCAGCATCCAGCTCGATGTCATTGGTGGCATGAAAAGCATGGTTGTTATCAAACGCGGCTCAAAGCCATGATGCTGCAGTAGTTGGCGCAGCTGGCGCCGTGAATAAGGGCGGCCATGCCCCAGGGGCGTTTTTTCTGCACGGGTCCACATGCCGTGTCGATGCGGCACAATCACCAGCAATCGGCCAGCCCCATCAAGAATGCGCCAACATTCATCAAGCATCCTGCCCGGGTCCGTATCAAACTCAAGCGCATGCACCAGCAGCAGACGATCTGTCTGCACATCAGGAACAGGAAGCGCATGCGTATCGACAAGCGTCGAACGAACTGGATGATCATGCGGCCAAACAAGAACACCATGACGCTTTGGCATCAGCACGGAATCAGCGTCATCCTGTTGTAAAAAAGGCGTGGCAAAACCGATTGCGACGTTGCAGCATCCCTCAAACCGACTCCAAAATTGGGTGACTTTTGGACGAAGATGCGCTGCTACCTGTTGGCCCTGCGGCTTCTTATAGAACGCTCTTATTTCCGATATGTCGTCATACATGACAATTGATTAAACTCTGGCCATCACTTTAAAGATCTGAAAGCTGGTAGGCGATCTGCTTGCAATCAGGGTAGGCTTCCGGCTTTGCGGTTCTCACACTCAGTCCAACCACCCCATCCAGCACCCTCAGGGAGTCAAATAGTTCCCGCGCTAGTGTTTCCTGCAAATCAAAATGTCGAGATCCAACAATCTCTATTATGGTATTACGAATTACATCATAATTGAGAGAATCATCAACATCATCAGACATTGGCTCGCTGACTGGTGACATTAGCAACTCGGCATCAATCAGTACACGCTGCGGCGCGGCGCGCTCATGGTCGTATATACCGATTCGACAAATGCACTCAAGCCCTTCGAGAATAAAACGTCTGTTTACCATGTCATCCCATCTGTATATGCTTTTAACGTCACAAGCCTGTTATAGCCGATCAATAATCCAGTTGGGATAAATGCCGCAGGCATCAATCATCTGGCTGGCCCCTCCATCACGAAACAACCCGTACTCAGTGAGGAGCACGCTGCTGAGCCCGAATGCTGAAGCACCGATAACATCAGTATGCAGACTATCACCAACCATTGCCACACGCGACTTCTTGAAACGCTGCCCGGTGACTGCCTCAAGTCGAGAAAAGGCTATTTTAAAAGATGTATTATACGGCTTTCCGTACCAGGAAACAGGGACACCAACGTTTTTCATCGCTCTTACCGCCCAATAGCCTGGTTCAGCTGAAAAGCCACTGGCCTGTGGTGACGCCACATCAGGGTTGGCAACATGAATGCGCCGTTTTCGTTGCCGCAGTGCCTCCTCAAGTCGATCCTGATCATCACTGTCCCAGTCAATCGTGCCCAGAAATACAAATTCATCAGCCTTCTCGAAAAATCCAACATCCGAATTGTAATGGACCTCATTACTATATCCGAGCGGCGCTGAGGTGCCGCTGAGCGAGCCATAGATCAACCCTGGAGAACGGCTTTTCAAAGCAGCCTCTAACGCATCACGGCTTGAGACAACATGATCTCGGGCAATTGGCAATCCCCATTTTCGGTATTTTTGCCAAGCCACCTCGGCACCAAAGCTGGCACCATTGGTTAGAACAATAATCGGAACATTTCGATTTGCGGCACAATCAAACAACTCTCCAATACCCGTGATAGGCCCAGACCCAACATTAATTACACCGTATCCATCGAGGATCAGGGCGTCGACCTCGGGTATTATATCAACCAGACGTAAAAGATGCTTTGGCGAAACATTGCGTGGGACGGGCATCATCGGGCGCATGCTTTCGTAAATCGTGATCGTGTCAACCAACCGCATAGCCAATGGATCCGGTAGGTTAAGCTTTTGCAGATTTAGCATGACCTCATTGTCTGGCATCACCGGAAACACCTTTCGTAAAATCCTGTCAACATTTCCTAATTTAGAAGCGTCTACCGCCTATTCATTGCAACAATCCAGCCGCCATAATGAATTGTGAAATGCCTCGCACCAGATTACTATCTGTCGAAGCTCCATCTACATGCACACCACACTAGGCAAAGGCGGCGCATACTTTGGTAAACGCCTCGATAGACCCAAACTCCAAATATCCCAATTTTATAACGAAAAAAGACCCTTCTGTCTCAACAAAGATTGGCACAAAATTAAACAAGTAGTTGGCATGTAGGGAAAGGTAGCCATTCAGCCAGACAGCAGTGTGGCCTAATCCAGACCCGTCTTCTCTCTAAGAATTTGCGAGACTAATACCGTCGAGCGCGAAACCATTAGTCAAACCGATCAAAAAATAAAAATTACTAAAAAATCAGGTTCTCCTGAAAATTTCCTCAAGTTCTCTTGGCACTAATTCCTCTTATTGATGTCATTTTTCAGCTGTGCCAGCATAAGCCTGTGGCCAGTAATTATGCCGGCAAATAAAACAGAAAAATGCAGTCTGCGTTCCGTAGGAAGTGAAAAAGAGATGATCAAGAAATGAAAATTGAGGCGCTCGAAACATTTGTTGTTGGCAACCCACCCCCTAGTTTTGGCGGCCGATATTTCATTTTTGTTCGCATAAACACGGCGTGTGGCATAGCCGGTGTTGGGGAAATCTACTGCGCAGCTTTTGGCCCAGCTATCGTCTGTGAGATGGCGCAGGATGTTTTCGAACGCTATCTTGAAGGTCACTCACCCAGCCATATTGAACGTTTCTGGCACCGCGCCCACGGATCGGGTTTCACTCATCGCCCAGACAGCACAATGCAGGCTGTGGTCAGCGGGCTTGAGATGGCTTGCTGGGACATTGTCGGCAAGGCATTCAATCAACCTATTTATGAATTGCTAGGCGGCAAGGTGCATGAAAAACTGCGTAGTTATACCTATCTCTATCCCACTGCAGAGCAAGACCTCGGTACCTTTTACAATGATCCTCATGCAAGCGCCGAAGCCGCTGCGGCTTGTGTGAAGCAGGGTTTTACCGCAGTCAAATTTGATCCGGCTGGTCAATATACGGTTTTTGATGGCCGTATGCCAGACCTTCAAGCGATTGAGCAGTCTGTTAATTTCTGCCGCTTGATCAGACAAGCTGTTGGGACGAGTGCTGATCTACTTTTTGGCACACACGGGCAATTTACTTCAGCTGGTGCAATTCGGGTTGCAAAGCAGCTTGAGACTTTTGATCCGCTGTGGTTTGAAGAGCCAATACCACCCGACATGCCTGAAGAAATGGCGAAAGTTGCCCGTGCCACATCCATTCCTATCGCAACCGGTGAACGTCTATGCAGTAAATTTGAATTTGCCCGGGTTCTTGAGCATGGGGCCGCAGCAATTCTGCAACCTAATCTTGGTCGGGCGGGTGGCATTCTTGAGGCAAAGAAGATTGCTGCGTTGGCTGAGGCAAAATATGCGCAGATTGCACCCCATCTTTATTGCGGGCCGATTGTCGCCGCCGCCAATATCCAGCTTGCAACCTGCACACCCAATTTTCTGATTGCCGAATCTATTGGCAAAATGGATGGATTTCACGCTTCATTGCTTAAAAAGCCTCTCCAATGGGAGGATGGCTATCTGATACCACCAACAGCGCCTGGATTGGGCGTCGAATTGAATGATTTTGTTGTTGCGGCGCACCCTTGGGTTGGTGATCAGCTGCATCTGGAAATGGGTCAGCACCCCTACGACCCAGTCCGTGACAGGCTCTTCCCCGGAGGATAATCAGAACGACTTTTTTTACAGATAGTTGCCTGACTTTTCAGATGATTGGTCACTTGACAGATGGTGCGCTTCGCGTATATTCCACCTCGCATTCGCCGCTACCGTTGGTAGGCCAGTTTGTTTTGCCTGTAACGCCCGCTGCTGGTCAAAATAAACGGCACAGGGAACGCAGGAAAATATAACCTAGCGTCAGCACTTTGTAATTTAGTACGTGATACTGGCAGGAAAGATAGATAGGAAACATCGCTATGTATGCGTTGGTGAAAACAGGCGGCAAGCAATATCGCGTTGCTAAAGACGACAAAATCCTTGTAGAGCGCATCGCTGCGGATGAGGGCTCCCAAGTAATTCTCAATGAGGTCGTCATGCTTGGTGACAGTGACAAAGTGACAATCGGCACTCCCACGGTCGAGGGTGCTGTAGTCAGCGCAACCGTTGTACGTCAAACTCGTGGCCGGAAAATCATCATCTTTCGGCGCAAGAGACGAAAGAACCACCGTCGCAAACAGGGACACCGTCAGGATTTGACGCTACTTAAAATTATCGACATAGCCGAAGACGCAAAGAACCTGGCAACACCGTCGATAAAAAATTCGGCGAAACCAAAGAAAGCGGCTGTGTCAAAAAAGAGCAACGCCAAGAAAACAGAGGCCAAGGCTGAAATCAAAAAAGCGCCACCTAAAGCAGCCGCAGCAAAAAAATTGGCACCCAAGAAAGCAGCAGCAAAAAAGACAGCTGCCAAGAGAGTAGCCACTAAAAAGTAGCTCTGCATCGATGGTACATTTAAAGCCGGAAGGAATAGGAAAGAATGGCACATAAGAAAGCAGGCGGTAGTTCCCGCAACGGTCGCGATTCAGCCGGTCGAAGGCTTGGTGTGAAAAAATACGGTGGCGAAGCAGTGCTTGCTGGCAACATTATTGTTCGCCAGCGTGGTACTAAAGTGAAGCCCGGCACAAATGTTGGTATGGGTAAAGATCATACATTGTTCGCGCTTGTAGAAGGCAAAGTGGCCTTCAAGGAAAAGACTGGTGGAAAAATGTTTGTGAATGTTGTGCCGGTGGCAGAGGCAGCTGAGTAAATCACAATCTGGAAAGGCCGTTTACACGAAAGCAGCGCGCTGAGCAGGGGAATGCCAACCAGGTTGTTCCCCCTTTTTCGTAGGCAGACAGATGAAATTCCTTGATCAAGCCAAAATTTATATGCGATCTGGCCATGGCGGCCCTGGTTCAGTCAGTTTCCGCCGAGAGGCCCATGTGCCTTTTGGTGGCCCTAACGGTGGTAATGGCGGACGCGGGGGTGATGTTATTGCACGCGCAGTAAACGGCCTGAACACACTAATCGACTATCGTTATCAACAACATTTCAAAGCGCCCTCAGGCCGTCCAGGCGCTGGCCGCGATCGCAGCGGTGCCTCTGGCGAGGATGTTATCCTACGGCTTCCCGTCGGCACGCAAATTTTGTCAGATGATCAGCACACTGTGCTAGCTGATCTGACCTTTGAAGGACAAGAGATCATCCTTGCCAAGGGCGGCGCCGGCGGCAAAGGCAACGCCTTTTTTAAGTCATCGACCAACCGTGCACCACGTAAGTCTCAGCCAGGTGAAGCTGGTCGGGAAATGTGGGTCTGGCTAAGGCTAAAACTCATTGCTGATGCCGGTCTACTCGGTTTCCCAAATTCGGGCAAATCAACCTTTTTGAGCACCGTATCCGCGGCAAGGCCAAAAATTGCAAATTATCCTTTTACTACACTTCATCCTAATCTTGGCGTGGTTGGCGTTGATGGCAAGGAATTTGTCATGGCAGATATCCCAGGTATTATCGAGGGAGCGCATCAGGGTGCCGGCCTCGGTCATCGGTTCTTAGGCCATGTAGAAAGATGCCGCGTTCTGCTGCATCTTGTTGATGCAACCAGTGAAGATCCGGTGAACGCTTGGAAAGTTCTGCGACAGGAATTGGTGAAATATGGTGGCGGGCTAAGTGACAAAACTGAAATTGTTGGCCTAACCAAGCTTGACGCTACAACCGAGGATTACGCCGAAGATTTGAAGACGGCACTGCGTGATGCTGGCGCCGAGGCAGTTCTCGGCCTTTCATCAGTCACCGGTGCAGGTGTCACCTCAATGCTACGGTGTCTAATCGGCATTATCGAAGAGGCTGTCACCACCAAAAACCGGCCAGAAGAGGAGCCATGGTCGCCATGAACCGAGCCAGAGATACCTTAGACACATCACAGGTCATCGTCATCAAGGTTGGATCAGCACTTTTGGTGGACGAACAGCACAACCAGATCAACCAAGAATGGCTTGCCGGTATAGCCGCGGACATAGCCGGTCTGCATACAACAGGCAAAGCTGTGGTAGTCGTGTCAAGTGGCGCCATTGCACTCGGACAGCAAGGTCTTTGCCTCCCAGAGACAGGTCTGCGGCTCGAAGAAAAACAAGCAGCAGCAGCAATTGGACAGGTGATTCTAGCGAATGCCTGGATGGTGGCGCTGGCAAAACATGACATAAGCACTGCACAAATTCTCCTTTCTCCAGATGATACTGAGACCCGAAGGCGGCATCTCAACGCACGTGCTACTATGAAAACCCTGCTTCAATTAAAATCTGTTCCCGTCGTCAATGAGAATGACACGGTTACAACCGCAGAAATCAGATATGGCGACAATGACCGGCTTGCCGCACGTGTCGCTGCGATGCTAAGTGCGGACATGTTGATCCTGCTCTCCGATGTTGATGGGCTCTACACTGAGGACCCAACACAGAATAGTGCTGCAACTCATCTGGCAGAAGTCGATGCACTCACACCTGAGGTGCTGAAGATGGCTGGGAGTGCGAACGCCACCTACGCATCAGGGGGTATGGTCACAAAATTAGAAGCGGCCCGAATCGCGACAAAAGCTGGCTGTGACATGGTAATTTGCAATGGGCAGTCACTCAGGCCCTTATCAAGATTGCGCGACAGCGCCCGCTCAACCCTGTTTCATGCTGGCGCATCACCTCTCACGGCCCGGAAGCAATGGATAGCCGGGGCGCTATCTCCAAAGGGCCGTCTAACCATTGATTCTGGTGCCCTCGGTGCCCTACGCAAAGGTCGTTCTCTTTTGCCGGCGGGGGTTATGACTGTTGAGGGGCAGTTTGAACGCGGCGATTTGATCGCCATTCACAATCAAGTTGACGAAGTCATCGCCCATGGTCTATCTGCCTATTCGGCCGAGGATGCCAATATCATTCGTGGCCATAAAAGCCGTGAAATTGAAGCCTTGCTGGGGTACCGTGGACGTGATGAAATCATTCACGCAGATAATCTAGTTATGATGGACACATCTTCCTAGAAGCAAAGCTTCAGAAGGACTCTAATTCAGGGATCAACACTAATGACGACCAAAAACATTATATCCACTACGAACAAGCAATTGGTCAGCGATATGGTTGTTACAGCTCGCGAAGCTCAGAGAAAGCTGGCATTCAGTGGATACGACATGAGGTGTTATGCGCTTCTTTATGCCGCAAAATTGATAAGGTCAAATGCCCGCAATTTAATCAAGGAAAATTTAATAGATCTTACAAATGCTGAGAAAAAAGGGGCAAGCACCGCCTACATTGATCGCCTGACACTGAATGATTCCAGGATAGAATCAATGGCTCACAATCTAGAAGCCATCGCTAATTTGCCAGACCCACTGGGAGTAAAACTTGCGCAGTGGCGGCAGCCAAACGGCTTGGAAATTACCCGTGTCTCAACGCCCCTTGGCATCATCGGTATAGTTTTCGAGTCTCGTCCTAATGTAACAATAGATGCCGGTGGGCTATGCCTGATGTCAGGTAATGCAGCAATATTACGAAGCGGGTCAGATAGTCATAATTCTGCAAAGGCACTAGAAATGATTTTGCGAGAAGCTATGTCCTCGGCAGGGCTGCCCGTTGGCGCCATTCAGCTTGTTCCCACAACAGACCGAAATGTAGTGTCAGCCATGCTTCAAGCATCCGGTGAGATAGACGTTATCGTTCCACGTGGGGGAAAATCTCTGGTTCAACTTGTTAAGACCGAAGCACGAGTTCCTGTATTCGCTCATCTAGAGGGCATTTGCCACATCTTTGTGAGTGCCGACGCTGACCTCGAAAAAGCATGCAAAATTGTTGAAAATGCGAAAATGCGGCGCACAGGAATCTGTGGTGCAGCAGAAACCTTGTTGATCCAAAAATCTATTGCCCAAACATTTCTTCCAAAAATTTCACAACGATTGCGCGATGCAGGTTGCATATTAAAAGGGGACGAAATCGCAAAAGGGATAGTTCCAAATATTGAGATTGCAACGGAGGAAGACTGGGCCACTGAGTACTTGGATAGTATTATTTCAATCAAAATCGTAGATAATTTAGCCTCGGCGATTTCGCACATCGCCAGATATGGTTCTAACCACACAGATTGCATAATCACTGAAAAAGTGAATGAAACCGAAATTTTTATCGAACAAGTTGATAGTGCTATTGTAATGGTGAATGCCTCAACCCAATTCGCCGACGGTGGTGAGTTTGGGATGGGTGCGGAGATTGGCATTGCCACGGGGCGTTTGCATGCGCGTGGTCCTGTCGGCGCCTCACAGTTAACGAGCTTCAAATACGTTGTCAGAGGCGATGGTCAAATCCGCCCGGCATGAGTACACAGCGAGTGCTGGTATGAAGCACTGCAGGCACATGACACCTCGTCTGTTTCATGACCCGCGCCGGCGGAGTGTCGGATTAGTTGGTGGGTCTTTCAACCCAGCCCATGAAGGCCACTTGCACTTGTCAACAGTTGCCAAAAAAGCCCTTGGCCTTGATGAAATCTGGTGGATGGTAACCCCGCAGAATCCTCTTAAACCTCTGGTAGACATGGCTTTGCTTCAGCATCGTTTGGCATATGCCCGCGAATTAGTCAGTAAAAAAAAATATATCAAGGTGATGGCACCGGAATTGGGGACACGTAACAACTACACTTTCTACACACTGAAATTCCTACAGAACGTTGCGCCACGGATAAGTTTTTTCTGGATTATGGGGGCTGATAATCTGGTGCAATTTTGGAAATGGCATCGACACCGGGACATTGTAAGCCGGATCCCCATTGCTGTAATTGACCGACCAGGCTATTCTTATACTGCAATAGGCGTTGGTCGGTTTGTTTTATCCCACCGCGTTTCGGCAAGGCGGCTTGGTAAGCTGGGGCGTGAAAAACGGGTAAATACGCCTCTCTGGTGCTTTATATCGGAACGCCGACACCATGCGTCAGCAACTAAACTTCGGGAGTTGGGTTTAAAACTATAGGCGTTGTTTTACTATCCCAGCAACCGGTAAAATTTTGGAGAGACATCATTACTAAAGTGCTTTTGCCACCAAAAGTTGATCAAATTCTGGATCTGATCATATCGGCACTTGATGCTGATAAAGCCGAAAACATCCTTACAATTCCGCTGCAAGGCAAATCGTCAATGGCCGATTACATGGTCATCGCAAATGGTTCCTCATCACGACAGGTTGCTGCAATGGCCGAGCACATTGAGCTCAAGCTCAAACAGTTTGGAGTCAGACTGCTGGGACTTGAGGGCATGAGGCAGGCAGATTGGGTTTTGCTGGATGCTAATGATGTAATAGTCCATCTTTTCCGCCCCGAAGTTCGTGACTTCTACGGGTTGGAACGGATGTGGTTGGAAGCCTCAGATGAAGAAGTGGTCACAGTGGGACTTGATTAAACCAGAATGACAGATGCCAAGCCTATTCGACGGCGCGAAACCCAGAATGCCATGACTGCTTCAAGTGGACGCAGAACCGGCAGCACAATTCCAGCTAGAGAGTCCTGCCAATGAGGTTGGTTATTCTCGCAGTGGGCAAGGGCCGGAATTCTCTCGAACACAAGCTTGCCATCAGCTATATAAGACGCCTGCCAGAGGGTGGTGAGATCCGCGAGGTTGAATCGAAGCTCGGTGCTGGCCTGCGGCGTCAGCAGGATGAAACAAGCCTGATGTTACAGCAGGTGCCGGACAACACGATTCTCGTCTGCCTTGATCCATGTGGCAAGGACATATCCTCAGAAGTGTTGGCTAGCAGGATTGACGGCTGGCGCCACGAAGGCCACAAAACAGTTTACTTTGCTATTGGCGGCGCTGATGGCCACGACGGTAAAATCCAGAAAAGGGCAGATTTACTGATCTCGTTTGGCACGGCTATCTGGCCACATATGCTGTTCCGAGCAATGCTGGCAGAACAGCTTTACAGGGCAAGTGCAATCCTGTCAGGGCATCCATATCATCGTGGCAATTGAATACATCTCCTGGGCAAAGCTGGATAGCCATCTGTACTTTAGCTGACAGCCTGATTATAAGACTGACATGTCAGAGAAAAATCAAAAGATAAGCCCCGTCGTTCTGTGTATCATGGATGGATGGGGTCATTGCGAAGTGCGCAGTAGCAACGCAGTTGCGCTTGCCAACACACCGAACTTTGACCGGCTGCGCAGGCGTTATCCGAGCAGTTTCCTCGCCGCCGCGGGACCTGATGTAGGCCTTCCCGAGGGGCAGGTCGGTAATTCTGAGGTTGGTCACATAAATATAGGAGCCGGTAGAATTGTCTTGCAAGACCTGCCAAGAATTAATCAGGCGACTAACGACGGTTCGCTTGCCTCACATCCTTTGCTGTTGACCCTTGCCAGGCAACTAGCAACAACCTGCAAAACTGCTCATATCATGGGATTGCTTTCTAAAGGCGGTGTGCATTCTCATCAAGACCATATGTTGGCGATCACTAATGGCCTGTGTGATGCAGGAGTGAATGTCGCAATACACGGATTCACCGACGGCCGTGATGTTCTTCCAAGAACAGCCAGGCAAAGTGTGGCAGATTTCGACCGAGCTTTGCCCGATAAAAGCGTCATTGCCACAATCATCGGGCGCTATTTCGCGATGGACCGCGACAAACGGTGGGACCGGACCAAATGCGCCTTTGACGCGATTATTTCCGCGAACGCCAACCAGGATCCCTTTGCCTCAGCTACCGATGCTATCACCAATGCATATGACGCCGGCGAAAGTGATGAATTTATCCGCCCACGTGTGGTTGGGACTTATGCCGGTATGCAAGATGGGGATGCACTGATCTTTGTAAATTTTCGACCCGATCGGGCACGGCAACTGCTAAATGCAATGCTACTGCCGGAAACAGTTGGCTTTAATGCCGCGCCCCCCAGAATTTCTACTGCCATCGGCATGACTACCTACTCTGACAGTCTTGCGTCCTGCATGCAAACGCTGTTTCCACCGCTAGAGTTAACAAATACACTGGGTGAAGTTGTTGCGACAGCCGGCAGGCGCCAGTTGCGACTTGCCGAAACCGAAAAATATCCACATGTGACATTTTTTTTCAATGGTGGCGACGAGACAACACAGCCAAACGAGCATCGCTGTATGGTGCAATCACCAATGGTGGCAACTTATGATCACCAACCAGAAATGAACGCCGAAGGCGTATTAGCGGCGACGCTAAAAAGCATTAATACACATCAGCATGATTTGATCGTTGTCAATTTCGCCAATCCAGACATGGTCGGGCATACGGGTGATCTGCAGGCAGCGATCACAGCCGTTGAGACGGTAGACAACTGTATTGGCCGGATTACCGACGCGCTGGTTGCAGTTGGAGGCCAAATGCTGCTCACAGCCGATCATGGCAATTGTGAGGTGATGTGGGACGACCAAGCCAATTCACCACATACCGCACACACAACGAATCTTGTGCCACTGATTTTGGTAAATGGCGAGCCTTCTGTGAAAATCGCCGATGGACGTCTTTCCGATCTTGCACCAAGCGTGCTCGAAATGCTTGGCATTATAAAACCCACCGAGATGACCGGCAAATCGTTGCTACGATAGACCCATACTGGAACGCTTGCGTCATCTCGAACGGACTGGCACCATGTTGCAATATTTGATTTAGACACTAAATGTTAAGCATCGCCCGATCGGGTGGCAACACGCCGAAATTACAAGTGGGGTCGGAATACATGCAACTGGGATTTCCATTTCGGCGCATCCAGCTATGGCATATACTAGCGGTTGGTGGCTTGCTCTTTTTGAGTGGCATGGCTGTGCCAACTTTGACCACCGCACAGTCCGCCGATCAGCAAGAAACCTACCGACAACTTGGCCGGTTCGGTGATGTTTTTCAACAGATCCGGGAGTCATATGTCGACGAGGTCGAGGACAAAGAGCTCGTTGAAGCGGCGATTACCGGAATGCTGACCTCACTCGATCCTCATTCAAGCTATCTGAATACCGAAACCTACAAAACCATGCAGGTTCAGACTAAGGGCCGCTTTGGCGGTCTCGGCATCGAAATTACTATGGAAAAGGGAATGATCAAGGTAGTTTCACCTATCGATGACACCCCTGCCGCAAAGGCCGGCCTACAGCCCGAGGATTACATCATTGCTGTCGATGATGAGTCTATTATCGGCTTACAACTATCAGAGGCCGTTGAAAAACTGCGAGGCAAGGTCGGATCCAAGGTCACTGTGAAGGTACAACGTGATCAGGGAGAGCCTTTTGATGTCACCCTAGTACGTGATTTCATCAAGATAAAATCTGTCCGTTCGGAAATCTTCGATGGTATCGGATACGTCCGTCTGACGACTTTTTCCGAGCAAACCAGTCCTGGCCTGCAAGACGCTATGAGTGGTTTCTTCGCAAGCGAGGGAATCGGGCTGAAAGGGATCGTCCTCGACCTAAGGAACAACCCTGGTGGATTGCTGAATGAGGCCGTGGCAGTGAGCGATGCCTTCCTTGATAAGGGCGAAATCGTTTCAACCCGCGGTCGCAATGCTGATGACGGTAGCCATATCTATGCCAAAACTGGTGACATTGCACGTGGATTACCACTTGTCGTGTTGATTAATTCCGGTTCAGCGTCCGCATCTGAGATTGTGGCGGGCGCCCTTAAAGACCACGGTCGGGCGATTTTGTTGGGCACACGAACTTTCGGCAAGGGATCGGTCCAATCAGTAATACCTGTGTCCAACAGCGCCGCCATTCGTCTAACGACGGCCCGCTATTACACGCCATCGGGCGAATCCATCCAGGGCAAGGGTATCACGCCTGACATTGAGGTGGCGCTGGCCCGGATCGAGAGACTTGATGGCGAAAATTTTCGTGAGGAAAATTTGAAAGGCGCACTTGATGGCAAAGAAGACTCAGACGTCGAAGCAGAGAATGAAGACAAGGACGAGGAACCATTCGATCAATCAAAGATCGATTTTCAGCTTGCACGTGCTCTTGATCTGATCCGTGGTATCAGCGTTTTTGAGTTAATAAAGTCACCTTCATGACAGCACCAGTCATCCCCTATGATGAAAGGCCTTACCGGCCTTGTGTTGGAATATCTCTGATCAATAGCAACGGCATGGTCTTTGCTGGTCGGCGTATCGACAGTTGGGCCGAAGCCTGGCAGATGCCGCAAGGCGGGATCGACCTCGGTGAAAAACCGCGTCAGGCCTGTCTTCGTGAAATGGAAGAAGAGATAGGCACCCGCGACGCCACCGTACTTCATGAAATTGACGAATGGCTCAACTATGATATCCCAATGGCCCTCGCAGAACGTCTGTGGCATGGACAATACAAAGGTCAAAAGCAGAAATGGATACTATTGCGATACGATGGTGCTGACACCGACATTAACATTCAGACAGCCGAACCTGAATTCTGCGAATGGAAATGGCTCTCACCTGACAGGTTGATTGATCTAGCGGTACCTTTCAAACGCGATGTCTATCGCCATGTTCTCTCTGCCTTCAAGCCGTATATCGAAAAGGCGAAGGTCATTACTGTCAAATAGAAAGGCCCGGCATTAACGGGCCTTTCTATTTATTCATTTTTTGTCTAAAGGGCCGCAGCAACCGCCCTCAAGAAATCCGCCTCAGCTTCAGGAGCGGCATCGGCGCGTGTGTTAAGATCGGCAACGTCTGCCGCGTCGAGATCCTCAGCACGTTCTGCCAGAATGATAACGGCTTCAGGCGTGACATCGGCAAGGCCGCCATCTATCATATATCGGTTAACAATCTTGCCATTTTCATGCACCTCAATGACACCACGTGCCAAATCTGCAAGCAGTGGCGCATGCCGTGGAAGCACACCAAACAACCCCTCAACACCAGGTGCGACAACCATTTCTGCCGCCTTTTGCACCATGATTTTGGCTGGTGTAATCAATTCGAGTTGTGTTGTTTCAGCCATCAGTACCTACCCTTTGCCAAACGCCCTGCCATCAAGCGGAGTTAAGCGGCTTCCTGAACCAGTTTTTTGCCCTTTTCGATCGCTTCGTCAATCGTACCGACCATGTAGAACGCTGCCTCTGGTAGATGGTCATAGTCACCATTGATAATCCCGGCAAAGCCCTTGATAGTATCCTCCAGCCCGACCAGCTTGCCAGGTGATCCTGTGAATACTTCGGCTACAAAGAATGGTTGTGAGAGGAAACGCTGAATCTTGCGCGCACGCGCGACGGTCAGCTTGTCTTCCTCGGACAATTCGTCCATTCCAAGAATGGCGATAATATCCTGAAGCGACTTATACTGCTGCAGAACCTCCTGAACATTACGGGCAACTTCGTAATGCTCATCACCAACAATTCTCGGGTCAAGCATGCGCGAGGATGAGTCCAGCGGGTCGACCGCAGGATAGATACCAAGCTCGGCAATCTGACGTGACAAAACGGTTGTCGCATCCAAATGCGCGAATGATGCGGCTGGTGCCGGGTCAGTCAGATCGTCGGCAGGGACATAAATCGCCTGAACCGATGTGATCGAACCCTTGGTCGTTGTTGTAATCCGCTCCTGCAGCGCACCCATGTCAGTCGCCAATGTTGGCTGATAGCCCACCGCCGATGGAATGCGGCCAAGCAGCGCCGACACTTCCGAGCCAGCCTGTGTGAAGCGGAAAATGTTATCTACGAAGAACAGGACGTCCTGGCCTTCTTCATCACGGAAATATTCAGCCAGTGTCAAACCCGTCAGGGCAACACGTGAACGGGCACCCGGAGGCTCATTCATCTGACCATAGACAAGAGCGGCCTTGGAACCTTCGCCATCTGTCTTGATAACGCCGGATTCAACCATCTCATGGTACAGGTCGTTTCCTTCGCGTGTACGCTCACCCACACCAGCAAACACCGAATAGCCACCATGCGCTTTTGCAACGTTATTGATCAGTTCCATGATCAAAACCGTCTTGCCAACACCGGCACCACCGAACAGGCCGATTTTACCACCTTTTGCGTAAGGTGCGAGAAGATCGACAACCTTGATACCTGTCACCAGAATTTCGGCCTCGGTTGACTGTTCAATATATTCAGGCGCAGGACGGTGGATTGGATAATGTTTCTTGGATTTGACCGGTTTGCCCTCATCAACTGGCTCACCAATCACATTGAGGATACGCCCAAGCGTTTCCGGGCCAACCGGCACGGTGATCGGTGCACCTGTATCAGCTGCTTCAGCGCCGCGAACCAAACCCTCGGTTGAGTCCATCGCGATGGTACGTACTGATGACTCACCCAGATGCTGAGCAACTTCAAGGACCAGACGCTGGCCATTATTGTCGACCTCAAGCGCGTTCTGAATCGCTGGCAGATTGCCATCAAATTCAACATCGACAACCGCGCCGATGACCTGACTGATTTTGCCAATTGCATTTTTTGCCATGGTTCATTCACTCCAAGCTAAACCGTTTTTTGGGGCCAAACCGTCCCCGTGGTTATTCAATTTCCAACTATGTCTAGACCGCCTCGGCACCCGAGATGATCTCAATCAGTTCTTTCGTAATCGTTGCCTGCCGCGAACGGTTATAGACAAGCGTCAACCTGTCTATCAGATCGCCTGCATTCCGTGTGGCATTATCCATTGCTGTCATCCGCGCCGCCAGCTCAGAAGCCGAGGATTCGAGCAGCGCATTAAATATCTGCGTCGAAATATTGCGCGGCAACAGACTGGCGAGCAGTTCGTCTTCTTCCGGCTCATAGTCATAATTCGCCGTTGATGCGTCGTCAGCACTGGCAGCTTCGCCCGATTCAACCTCTGCAGGAATCAGCTGCGTTAGCGTCACTTCTTGGGTAATGGCGCTGACAAATTTGTTGTAGATGACGGTGCAGACGTCGAACTCACCAGCCTCAAAGCCATCCCGGATGGTTTTGCCAATCGAGTCGGCATCGGCAAAGGAAACGCTTGTTCCTTGAATGCCCTCTAGCCGGTCGAGGTACAGCTCACCCAGTTCACGCCGCAGCGCATCCGCCGATTTGCGGCCAACCATCAGCAGCTTGACCGTCTTGCCTTCTGATTGCAGACGGCTGACCTCGGAACGAGTCTGTCTTGTGATCGATCCGTTGAACCCACCACAAAGACCACGGTCAGCAGACATTACAACAAGCAGGTGTGTGGCTGATTTACCGTTGCCAACGAGCAGTGCCGGACCGTTTACACCGTCCGATTTCGCCGCAAGGCTGGCCATGACCTGACGCATTCTGTCGGCATAGGGACGGCCCTGTTCAGCTGCCTCCTGTGCACGCCGCAGCTTCGCAGCCGCCACCATTTTCATGGCAGAGGTGATTTTCTGCGTGGACTTGACGCTATTGATACGCGTCTTGAGATCCTTCAAAGATGGCATTCACCAAACTCCATTATTTGGTTACTGGTGCGCCAGAGACGCACCCCACCAGCCCTATGCAAAATTCTTGGCAAAGGCCTCGATTGCTGCGGAGAGCTTGCTTTCGGTTTCCTCGGACAACTTCTGCTCGTCGCGGATTGTGTCCAGGACGTCCTGAGCTGAGCTGCGCATATGGTCCATCAAACCAGCCTCAAAGCGGCCAACATCAGCTACCTCGATCGCATCAAGATAACCATTCACCCCAGCAAAGATCACGGCAACCTGCTCCTCAACCTTCATCGGGCTGTATTGCGGCTGCTTCAGGAGCTCGGTCAAACGCGCGCCACGCTCAAGCAAAGCGCGTGTTGACGCATCCATGTCAGACGCGAACTGGGCAAAGGCCGCCATCTCACGATACTGCGCGAGTTCCAGCTTGACCGAACCGGCAACCTGTTTCATCGCCTTGATCTGCGCTGCAGATCCCACACGCGAAACTGACAGACCAACATTCACCGCTGGACGGATGCCCTTGTAGAACAATTCTGTCTCAAGGAAGATCTGGCCGTCGGTGATTGAAATCACGTTTGTTGGGATATAGGCGGAGACGTCACCAGCCTGCGTTTCAATGACAGGAAGTGCTGTCAGTGATCCGGATCCATTTTCCGCGTTCATCTTTGCAGCACGTTCCAGCAGACGTGAGTGCAGATAGAAAACGTCACCCGGATAGGCTTCGCGTCCTGGTGGGCGGCGGAGCAGGAGGCTCATCTGGCGATAGGCCACAGCCTGCTTTGACAGGTCGTCAAACACCACCAGCGCATGCATACCGTTGTCGCGGAAATATTCACCCATCGCGCTTGCTGTGTAAGGGGCTAGGAACTGCATCGGAGCCGGGTCGGACGCTGTCGCCGCAATCACAATTGAATATTCAAGCGCGCCCTGCTCTTCAAGTGAACGAACAATCTGTGCAACCGTTGAGCGTTTCTGGCCAACGGCAACATAGATGCAGAACAGCTTTTTGGAGTCATCCTTGCCAGCCGCTTCATTCACCGGCTTCTGGTTGATGAAGGTGTCGACAGCAATAGCTGTCTTACCTGTCTGGCGGTCACCAATGATCAGCTCACGCTGGCCACGGCCAATCGGGATCAGGCTGTCGATTGCCTTGAGGCCAGTCTGCATCGGCTCATGCACCGACTGGCGCGGCATGATGCCTGGGGCTTTGACCTCGACGCGGCTGCGCTTGACATTTTTCAGCGGACCCTTGCCGTCAATCGGGTTGCCGAGAGCGTCGACGACGCGGCCAAGCAGGCCCATGCCAACCGGTGCGTCAACAATCGACGCCGTCCGGCGCACGACATCGCCTTCCTTGATGGCGCGGTCATCGCCGAAAATAACAATACCGACATTGTCAGCCTCAAGGTTCAGCGCCATGCCTTTGACACCGCCCTCAAACTCGACCATCTCACCAGCCTGAACCTCATCCAGACCGTAGACACGGGCGATACCGTCACCAACGGACAATACACGTCCTACCTCATTGATTTCGGCCTCACTGCCAAAATTTGCAATTTGTTCTTTCAGGATCGCCGAAATTTCAGCCGCACGAATATCCATCACGCAACACCCTTCATCGCTGTTTCAAGCCGGTTAAGTTTTGTTCTGATTGACGTATCAATCATTCGAGAACCAATGCGCACAACCAGACCACCAATCAGGGACGGGTCAACGCGCATTGAGAGAGAGAGTTTGTCACTGCCGGCGAGGCTGCCGACAACTTTTTCCACAGCCGCCGCCCGCGACTTGTCAAGCGCGACAGCCGAGATGACCTCGGCGGAGATTTCCCCACGTCGCCGGGCATGTTCCTCGAGAAATGCTGTGATAATCCGATCCATGGCGTGCAGCCGCCCATTCGCGGCAACCGTGCCAGCGAATTTGACGGTCAGCGCGTCAGCACCGGCCTTTTCAAGGATCGCAGTGATTGCATTCATCTGCTCAGTCCAGGTGATGGCCGGAGAGCCGACCATGGACTTCACATCCTCATTTTCTGAGATAAGTGCCGCCAAATCCGTCAGATCAGCAACAACAGACTCCAATTTGCCAGCATCACTCGCCAATGCATACAATGCACCTGCATAACGGCCAGCAAGACCTTTCGCGCCTGAACTCAACGACTTACCCTCATCCTTTGAGACATGATTCCACAGGTGAAATGTTCGGCGGCCACAGGCCATTGAGCCCATGGTTAAAACACGGGGACGGGGTATCATAGCCACGGCCGAAAGGCAAGCATTCAGCGGGTTAAAAATTGACTTTCCGCCAGTCAGGGAGATTTCCTGGCTGTTTGTCAGCAAAGCATAGATTGCTGACCTTGCTCATAGAAAACTATATGGATCGATGTCTATATAGAGACGCACCGAAGTTGGCAGCTTTACGTCCTGCGTCCAGCTTTTAACAACCTGTTGTATATCAACTGATTTTTCTGCCCTGATCAACATCCGGGCGCGGTGCCTGCCCCGCAGAAATGACAGTGGCGCCGCTGTAGGGCCGAAGATATCGACCCCTTCAAAGCGGGGGACTGCGCGCGCAAGGGTGTCTGCGGCAGCGTGCAATCTCTCCTGATCCGGTGCCGAGAGGACGATCGACGCCAGGCGCGCAAAAGGCGGCATGCCAGCGGCTTGGCGCGCGGCAACCTCATGCGCCAGAAATTGGTCCCTGTCTCCGTCAAGAAGCGCTGAAATCACTGGATTTTCGGGCTGCAGCGTCTGCAGAATGGCTACTCCGGGACGTGATTCGCGACCTGCCCGGCCCGCAACCTGCATCAGCATCTGAAATGTGCGTTCCGCCGCCCGAAGATCGCCGCCAGCAAGCCCAAGATCGGCATCAACCACCCCGACCAATGTCAGATTGGGGAAATGATGGCCCTTTGCCGCCATCTGCGTGCCGATAATGATATCAACGTCACCATCAATCACCGATTGTACGAACATCTCGCTCGCCTTTGGGCTTCCCACAGTATCACTGGAAAGGACGGCGAATCGGGCTTCGGGAAAGCGGTGCAGCACTTCTTCGGCGAGTCGTTCCACCCCGGGACCACAGGCACGCATGCTGTCACTTTCTCCACAGGCCGAACATTCATCCGGTGGCCGCGTCTCATACCCACAATGGTGGCAACGCAATCTCCCAGCAAGACGGTGGGCCACCATCCAGCTGTCACAATTCGGACAGGCCAGTTGATGGCCGCAGGCACCACACAGGGTGAGTGGCGCATAGCCACGCCGGTTGAGAAACAACAGGCTCTGCTCACCGGCGTCAAGCCGGGCCTGGAGAGCCTCAATCAGCGGCGGTGCGAGCCAGCGGCCCCGTTCCGGCGGCGTTGCCCGAAGATCTATTGCACTGATTTCAGGCAGTGCCGCTGCCATGACCCGGTTTGGCAGAACCAGGCGCCGATAACGTTGTTTCTCGCCCGTCATTCCCGCATTCACCCAACTTTCCAGCGAGGGGGTCGCACTTGCCAGAATGATTGGACAGGCCTCCTGACTGGCGCGCAGAACAGCCATGTCACGCGCCTGATAGATGACCTGATCCTCCTGTTTGAAGGCGTGCTCATGCTCCTCATCGACAATGATCAGGCCAAGATCGGCAAAAGGCAGCAACAGGGCCGATCTGGCACCGACCACAACCTGCGCCTCACCCTTCTGGATCGCCCGCCAGGCCCGGCGCTTGCTGGCCTGGCCAATATCGGAATGCCACTCGGTTGGCGGCACGCCAAATCGGGCCCTGAACCGGTTTCGCCAGCTTGTCGACAGCGCAATTTCCGGCAACAGGATCAGCACCTGCTGCCCAGCGGCAAGCGCACTGCGAACGGCCTCTAGATAGGTTTCGGTCTTGCCGGATCCGGTCACCCCATCAAGCAGAAAGGCGTTAAAGCCTGCGCCGATTGAGCCGCTCATCACCGACGCTGCATGTCGCTGATCCGCTGTCAGCTCCGGTCCGGCAAACTCCAGATCAGGATGTGCCACTGTCGTCGACGGATGGATTTTTGCTGCCTCCAGCAATCCCTGCTTTGCCATGGTCGTAATGACCGACGCGCTGACACCAGCGCTTTTCCGGATTTCAGCCGCACTCAGACCACCAGCCTGTTGCAGCAGGTCAAGAACTCGCTCGCGAGCCTTTGTCGGCCGCGCCACATCTGGCTGCGGCGTGACTGGGCGATAGATCGTTTGCAGTGGCGGTGGCAGCAGGGCGTCTGACTGGCTGAGAACCATCTTGACCACGCTACCAAGTGGAGCCAACGTCCAGGCTGACATTTTCTCAAGAAAATCGACAAAGCGTGGCACAAGGGGTGCCAGCCGCGGAACCGACTTGATTGGGCGGAGCTTGTGTCGCGGAACATCGTCACTTCCAGGTCCGAGAATGATGCCATGGACAAAATTTCTGCCAAGCGGAACCAATACGATCGTGCCGCGGGCCAGCGGTCCAAAACCACCAACATGATAGTCATAGGCGGCGAGCAGCGGCGTGGCGAGCGCAACGCTCACACTATCATTTTCCGTCTCGTTCACTCCTGTCACACTCACTCCCGTCACTCTGTCCCCAATGGGTTCCGCCCCTCTGTTTCATCCACTATCCAAGAGATACCAAAGATACCTTTCGCGCTGGTGGATTTGCTGATGTGGTTCGGATAGACTAGCGCAAACACCAGCATGGTACCGGCGTAGATTATGGCCGAACAGTGAGAGACCCAAATGAAAATTTTCCTCGATAGTGCAGATATCAATGAAATCAAAACACATCAGAAGAGCGGTTTTATTGACGGCGTAACAACCAACCCATCGCTGATCGCCAAATCAAGCGGTAATATTCTTGAGACGATCGCCGAAATCTGCACTCTTGTTGACGGACCGGTTAGCGCAGAGGTGACCGCCACCGATTTTGAAACGATGCTGGCCGAGGGCGAAAAACTTGCCGCCATCGCACCCAACGTCGCGGTCAAGGTGCCGTTGACGGAAGCTGGCCTGCGGACCTGCCGGGCACTCGCCAATTCGGGGACAAAGGTCAATGTAACCCTGTGCTTTACTGCCGGTCAGGCGTTGCTAGCAGCAAAGGCAGGCGCAAGTTTCATCTCACCTTTTGTAGGGCGGCTTGACGACATCGGCAAGGATGGCATGAGCCTAATCGAGGATATCTGCAACATATATGCAAATTATGATTTTGACACGAAAGTGCTTGTGGCGTCAGTGCGAAGCAGCCAGCATGTCGTTGATGCTGCCCTGATGGGGGCGGATGTGGTCACTCTTCCACCAAAAATTTTGTCGTCCCTGTACAACCACCCGTTGACGGATAGTGGTTTAGACGCCTTCATAACCGACTGGAAAAAAACAGGACAATCTATTTTGTAAAGCCAAATCAGATCAGGACGTGCCACAGGCAGGCTTCAGAGATAAGCAGGATGACAGAAAAAAGTGATGACATGGTCCCAACGGCCGAGCAAGTCTTGCGGTTCCTGACTGAAAATCCAGACTTCATAAGTCAGGTTAACGCGCAGGATTTTGCAAAAAATGATGATGCGGACGGAAAAATTGTCGATTTGACCCCAGCTATTGCGCGGCGGGCTCGCAACGAAGCACGCCGGGTTGGCCAGCAGAACAAAGCAATTCTTAATCTAGCTGCGGAAAACATGGTCAACTGGCAGCGGCTGCATCATGCGGCGCTCGCCCTGCTTGCAGCTAATAACATCTGCCAGTTATTTCATGTTATTTCCACCGAGTTCCCGCCCATTTTCAACCTCGACACCTGCCATCTGATCACCGCCAGCATGCAATTCCAGCAGAACATTAGCGGGTATGGACCTATTTTTTGTCCAGATAATATTCTGACCTCACTCACCGGCGGAAAAACACTCGCTCTAGGTACACCGGAGGCGCCGGTATGCACGCTACTCGGAACAACACCTGCAAGTATTGCCATAATTGCCCTGCCGGACCGACTTGCGGGCCCAGTTGCCAAAACGCTTCTGGTCCTCTGTGGATTGAAAAAATCCAGCTTTACGCCCGATCTTTCCAGCGACCTTTTGGTGCTACTCGCAGAACTGGTAGGAGTGGCTTTAACAGCGCAGCTGGAAGCTAGCGACAAGGTAACGAGCCAGTGATTGCCGCCGCACACCGCAAAGCCTGGCTCAACTGGCTTAGCATCGAAAAGCGATATGGCGATAACACACTTTCAGCCTATGGGTCTGATTTAGATGATTTCTGCACTTTCATTGGCGGTTCGGACATTGTCGCGGGCGAAACTCAGGAAGTGAGTCGGCCAGAATTTCGAGCGTGGCTTTCCGATATGGCAGCGCGAGGGCTTGCCAGAACGACGATCGCCCGCCGCGTTTCCTCTCTCCGCAACTTCTACCGCTTCTGTGGGCAGAATGGCATTGCCGACATCGAGGATATGAGTTGGCTGAAAGCGCCGCGACCACCCCGGTCAGTGCCAAAATCTATCTCACGTGACGATACGCTAGCCATGCTAAACGCCATTTTTGCCCGACGCGGCCCCAACTGGAGCAAAAAGAGGGATTTCAGCCTGTTAATGCTTCTTTATGGAGTTGGGTTGCGGATTTCCGAGGCACTCAGCCTGAGACGGGACAATGCGCCACTTCCTAGCTGGCTACGCATTACCGGCAAGGGTGGGAAAATCCGAGAAGTACCGGTCCTACCAGCGGTTGCACAAGCAATAGAAGATTACTTGACTGCCTGTCCCTTCGATGCAGGTCGCGACGGAGCCTTGTTTATCAGCAATCGCGGCAAGCCTTTCGGACCGCGCGCAGCACAGCGGCTGGTAGAAAGTTTGCGCCACGAGCTTGGCCTGCCAATGCATGTAACCCCGCACGCTCTACGACACGCTTTTGCCACCCATTTGTTAGGCAACGGGGGTGATCTACGAGCCATTCAGGAATTGCTTGGGCATGCGAGTCTGTCAACCACCCAGCGCTACACCAGCATAGACGAGGCGCATCTAAAACGTATTCATGCTCAGACACACCCACGCGCGCGCTGACCTACAATCATAGAAGCATAGAGCTATATATGAATGGCCCTGCCATCAACAGCCAATGCCGCTTCCTTGACCGCCTCATTTAACGTCGGGTGGCCATGACAGGTGCGGGCGATATCTTCAGCGCTTGCGCCAAAGGCCATCGCAGTCGCACATTCATGAATTACTGTGCCGGCCTCATGTCCAATGATATGCACACCAAGCACACGATCAGTTTCAGCACAGGCTAGAATTTTGACCAAACCATCGGTGTGTCCCACTGCTCTGGCTCGGCTGTTTGCCTGGAAGGGAAAAACACCTTTGACGTAGCTCATACCGTTTGCCTTTAGGGCTTCTTCGCTCTTGCCTAGGGTTGCCACCTCTGGCGCGGTATAGACAATACCCGGCACAGCGTCGTAATCAACATGGCCAGCGAGGCCGGCCATCAATTCCACCGCCGCCACACCATCTTCTTCTGCCTTATGCGCTAGCATGGGTCCATCGATCACATCGCCAATAGCAAAAATGTTCTCAACCGAGGTTTCAAAACTGGAATCAACCTGGATCCGGCCAAGTTCGCTGACAACAACTCCAACCTCTTCCAGACCGAGGCCATTGATTGCCGGTTGACGGCCAACGGAGACAAGCGCCACATCGGCATTGATCTGTTCTTCATCACCGCCGTCGGCGGGTAGAACTGTGAGCGAGACCCCTGTCTTGCTAGCCTTGGCTGATCTGACAGCAGTCTTAAGTCGAAACTTCAGGCCCTGCCGCTTGGCTATAGCCATGAATTTCTTTGCCACTTCATCATCCATCCCCGGTAATATCCGCGGCAAAAACTCAATAACCTCGACCTTAGCACCAAGACGTGCCCAGATAGTGCCAAGCTCCAGACCTATATAGCCGGCACCGATCACAACCAGTTTCTTTGGTAACTTCGCGAGGGCAAGAGCACCAGTGGAGCTGACAATTTGCTTTTCATCAATTCTCACATTCGGCAAACTTGAAGCATGACTGCCAGTGGCAATCAGGATGCGGTCGCACTCATAACTGCCCTTATCTGGACCATCTACAAGACTGACTGCTCCCGCCTGATCGATGCGCGCCGTTCCCTTAAGTCGAATGATTTTGTTTTTCTTAAACAAAAACTCGATGCCACTCGTCAGACTAGACACAATTTCATCCTTTGAAGCCTGCATCCTGACCAGATCCAGCTTTGGTGTGCCAACGGAAATACCCAGATCACTGAGTGTGCCGTCGGCTGCCTTGGAAAACTGTTCCGATGCATTGAGCAGCGCCTTTGAAGGGATACAGCCCACATTTAAACAAGTTCCACCCAGCGTCGTCCGCTTGTCAACACAGGCAACTCTCATTCCAAGCTGCGATGCCCTGATTGCCGCCACATAGCCGCCGGGACCTGCCCCAATAACAATTAGATCAAATTTTTCCATCGTCATTTGCTCGCCCCGTTGAAAGCCCTATCGTTGTCCAGATGCTCAAACACCCAAGATTAGACGGCGGGGATCCTCAATGGTTTCCCTGACCCGCGCCAAAAATGACACCGCCTCGCGGCCATCAACAATCCGATGGTCATATGACAATGCCAGATACATCATTGGACGGATGACAATCTGGTCATCAACCACAACTGCCCGTTTCTCAATTTTATGCATGCCTAGAATACCGCTTTGCGGGGGGTTCAAAATCGGCGTCGACAACAATGAACCATAAACGCCGCCATTCGAGATTGTGAATGTGCCACCGGCCATCTCATCCGGTTTGATTTTCCCGTCACGCGCCCGCTGGGCAAAATCACCAATCATGCTCTCAAGAGCGGCTAATGACATATCCCCAGCATCCTTTACAACCGGCACAACAAGACCTTGCGGCGTACCAACAGCAACGCCAACATTGTAGTAATTTTTATATATTATATCTGTGCCGTCGATTTCTGCGTTGACCGCCGGGAAATCACGTAGTGCCTGAATAGCCGCAAGAGTAAACATGCCCATGAATCCAAGGCGGGCGTTATGAACGGTTTCAAATTCTTGCTTATACTCAGCCCGCATTGTTATCATCTGCGTCATATCAACCTCGTTGAAGGTTGTCAGCATAGCTGCATTATTTTGTGCCATTTTCAAGCGGCCAGCAATGATTTGACGTAGCTTTGACATCGGAACACGTTCCTCACGCGAAGCGTCGATCTCACGCACCATCTGTCGCGTCAGTGCGCCAACCTCTGGCGATCCAGACGCGGTGGCAGGTTTTGACATTCCTGACTTCAAGGCCGCCATGACATCAGCTTTGGTCACACGACCATCCACACCAGTGCCATTGATTTTACCGAGGTCAATATCATTTTCTTCGACTAGGCGCCGGACTGCGGGTGACAGAGGATGCTCACGACTAGGTGTTCCGGCAACAGGTGTCGATATTTCATATTGGTCGGACCCAACGTTTTTTGGCGCAGACAATGCAGGCGCACCACCTTCTTCCACCCGCGCCAGCGGCGCTCCAACCTCAACCGTCGCGCCTTCTTTAGCGATGATTTTTGAGAGTGTACCCGCGACAGGTGAAGGCACTTCTAGCGTTACCTTATCAGTTTCCAATTCGACGATGGGCTCATCCTGCGCAACAGCCTCACCAGCCTGCTTCATCCAACGGGCAATTGTGGCATCACTGACAGATTCGCCAAGCGTAGGAACAACGATATCAATAGCCATGGTCAGCACCCTCCTCTGGTGCCATTTTCAAATAGACAGCACATTCAAGGACACTTTAAGCTGATTGTCCCATCCTCATTCAGCGGCAGCAATCTTGTCACCGATATCCAGCCCTAATGCGACGGCAACCAGTTGTTTCTGTTCTTTGTTGTGACGTGTCAAGGAACCCGTGGCCGGAGAGGCTGCCGCAGCGCGCCCAACATAGAAAAGCCGCTGCTGCGTTGTGCCCACATTGACCATTATATCCTCGATAAAATCACGGGCCAACGTCCAGGCACCCATGTTTTTCGGCTCTTCCTGACACCAGATGAATTTTGCCTCAGGAGTCATAGTAATCAATTCCCTAAGGGCCTTACTTGGAAACGGGTATAATTGTTCGAGCCGAACAATTTCGGTATCCCAAATACCTTGTTCATCACGCTTTGCGGCAAGATCGAAATAGACTTTGCCACTGCAAATGACCATACGCTTCACCTTGCCATGTTTTACCTTAGTGCCGCGCTCATCAAGAATCCGGTGAAAACTTGTTCCTGGTCCCATCTCTTCGAGATTGGAAATACAGGCCTTATGTCGTAACAGAGATTTTGGAGTCATCACAACGAGTGGCTTTCGGAAATCCCGGCGAAGCTGCCTACGCAAAACATGGAAATAATTGGCTGGCGTTGTGCAATTGACCACCTGCATATTATCCTCCGCGCATAGCTGCAAATATCTCTCTAGCCGTGCCGACGAATGTTCTGGCCCCTGACCCTCATACCCATGCGGCAAAAGTAGAACCAGCGCGTTCATTCGCAGCCACTTCGCCTCACCAGATGAAATAAACTGATCTATAACAACCTGCGCGCCATTGGCAAAGTCACCAAACTGTGCTTCCCACATAACTAGTGCATTCGGCTCCGCCTGTGAGAAACCATACTCAAACCCCATCACTGACGCCTCTGAAAGAGGTGAGTCGATCACCTCAAATGCAGCCTGATTTGGATCTAGATGCATAAGCGGCGCATAGCGCTCCTCACTAGTCTGATCCACCAAAACAGCATGGCGCTGACTGAAAGTGCCGCGGCAAGAATCTTGACCAGACAGACGCACAACATCACCTTCCAGTAGAAGTGAGCCAAAAGCCAGATGTTCGGCGGTCGCCCAGTCAATATTGACACCAGCCTCAATATTCGTGGCCCGTGTTTTCAGAATTCGGATCAATTTCGAATTGAGCTGCATATGATCTGGCGGCGTTGTCATGGTCTTACCAATCCGCCGCAGCACATCGACTGCTACAGCCGTCTCACCACGCCGCTCAACGCCGTGCGCCTTTCGCATACCAGACCAACTTCCCTCCAACCAATCAGCCTTATTAGGTCGGTAATTTGAACCAGCTTCAAATTCTTTGTTCATAAAAGCCAACCGATCATCGATGACTTTTTTGGCTTCTGTGTGATCAAGCACACCCTCATGTATGAGTTTATTGGCGTAGATCTCTCTGGTAGATGGATGTGTCTCAATAGCTCTATACATCAAAGGTTGGGTAAACGCTGGTTCATCTCCTTCGTTATGCCCAAATCGACGGTAGCAAATCATATCAATAACCACATCTGTTCCAAAGGCCTGCCGGAATTCAGTGGCTATACGGGCAACGTGTACAACTGCTTCAGGATCATCTCCATTCACATGGAAAATCGGCGCCATTACCATTTTCGCTACGTCAGTTGGATAAGGTGATGAACGCGAGTAATGCGGACTTGTAGTGAAGCCAATCTGGTTGTTTACAATGATATGGATTGTGCCACCCGTGCGATATCCACGTAGGGCCGAAAAGGCAAAAGTTTCGCCAACAACACCCTGACCAGCAAAGGCGGCATCGCCATGAAGCAAAACGCCAAGGACCTTTGTCCGATCAGTATCAATTCGTTGCTGCTGTTTTGCGCGCACGCGGCCAACAACAACCGGATTCACGATCTCTAGATGTGATGGATTTGGCGCTAAACTAAGGTGCACTTGCTTTCCATCGAATTCCCGATCAGCTGAAGCACCCATATGATACTTTACGTCTCCAGAACCACCGGCTTCCTCTGGGTTGGAGGAGTTTCCATAAAATTCGGAGATTATCGCTCGAAAGGGCTTGCTCAATACGTTGTGCAAAATATTTAGCCTGCCACGATGAGCCATCCCAAGAACAACTTCATCGAGGCCTATTTGACTACCGCGCTTTAAAATCTGCTCGAGCGCTGGAATGATAGCTTCACCACCATCAAGCCCAAAGCGCTTCGTGCCTGGAAACTTCCGGTGTAAGAACCTACCAAACTCATCTGCATCAACAAGACGCTCATAAATTGCCTTCTTGCCCCGCAGAGTAAAGTCAGTTTTATTGCGGATAGCCTCAATACGCTCCTGAATCCAAGCCTTCTGAGCCGGATCCTGAATATGCATGAACTCCACACCTATGGTGCCACAGTAGGTCTTGCGAAGTTGTTCTACAATCTCTCGCAAGGTAGCCGTCTCCAGACCTAGCACATAATTGATAAAGATGGGGCGGTCCCAATCACCGTCACCAAATCCATAAGTTCGCGGATCAAGCTCTGGATGGAGAGGCTTTTCCTCAAGAGCTAGCGGGTCAAGATCGGCGATCAGATGGCCACGAATACGATAAGCCCGGATCATCATTACCGCCCGCAAGGAGTCTAGTGTGGCCGCACGAATGTCTCCAGCATTCAATTGGCGGCCCGCAACGTGCCCATCAGCAACAGCACGAATTGATGCCTCTGGGTCTATGGCGCCGACCACACGGCTTGCCGTTCGTCCCCAACTTGGCCCATTCTCCACAAGATCAGTTTCAGAACCAATCTGATCGATATGTTTGAAATAGGCAGCCCAGCTCTTGTCCACAGATTTTGGATCATGCGACCATGCAGCTTTCATTTCCGCAATAAAAGTGGCATTAGCGCCCGATAGCAGACTGTAGTCCGGTTCGGTGTTTTTTGTATTAGTGCTACTGTTTAAACTTGGGGCTTGCCCGGAGTTGTCCATCAGAAGGTTTCCTTCACAGGATTACAGAACTAGCTCAGTGTATGCGCTATTCTATCATATTCAAGTTGTTTACGTTCTAACTATCAGAGTTGGCGATAGCTTTTATTACCGCCTCACCGAGTCCAGCAGGCGATGCCGCCATCACGAACCCCGATGCCTCCATCGCCGCGATCTTGTCAAACGCGGCTCCGCTGCCACCACTGACAATGGCGCCGGCATGGCCCATTCGCCTTCCCGGAGGCGCTGTGCGGCCAGCGATAAAACCGGCAATGGGTTTTTTTACTGTTTGGCGCGCGTAAAAAGCCGCCGCCTCCTCCTCTGCCGATCCACCGATTTCACCAATCATCACGATTGCCTTGGTTTGGTTGTCCTCAAGAAACAGCTCAAGGCAATCAATGAAGTTGGTTCCATTCACTGGATCGCCACCAATGCCAATACAGGTTGACTGACCAAGTCCAGCTGCTGTTGTCTGTGCAACGGCCTCATAGGTCAAAGTTCCCGAGCGTGACACAATGCCGATCTTGCCAGGCTGATGAATGTGCCCTGGCATAATGCCTATCTTGCACTCTCCTGGAGTGATGATACCCGGACAATTGGGGCCAATCAGACGGCTTTTGCTGACATCAAGTGCACGCTTCACCCGCACCATATCCAACACTGGAATACCCTCGGTGATACAAATGATCAGCGGCATTTCAGCATCTATCGCCTCGAGTATCGAGTCGGCGGCAAATGGCGGCGGCACATAGATAACCGACGCGTTCGCCCCAGTATGCGTTATAGCTTCAACAACCGAATTGAAAATTGGCAGATCAAGATGAGTTTGTCCACCTTTACCGGGCGTTACTCCACCAACCATCTTTGTGCCGTAGGCGATTGCCTGTTCGGAATGAAAGCTGCCTTGTGAACCTGTGAAACCCTGACATATGACACGCGTCTGGCTGTTAACGAGAATGGACATAATTTTCCCCGTTTACTTAATAGCCGCGACAATTTTTGTCGCAGCATCGGCAAGATTTTCAGCTGGAATGATTGAAAGTCCGGACTCGGCCATTATTTTCTTGCCTTCCTCCACGTTTGTACCCTCAAGCCGAACGACAAGAGGCTTGTCAAGACCAAGGGTCCGCGCCGCTGAGACAACACCCTTGGCAATGATATCGCACCGCATAATACCACCAAAAATGTTCACCAGAATGCCCTTCACATTGTTATCTGAGAGAATGATCTTGAAAGCTTCGGTCACGCGTTCGGTTGTGGCGCTGCCACCAACATCAAGGAAGTTCGCCGGTGAAGCGCCATTCAACTCAATAATATCCATTGTTGCCATGGCCAGACCCGCACCATTAACCATACAGCCGATCTCACCATCCAGCTTGATGTAATTAAGGTCAAATTCGCTAGCACGCACCTCAGCCGGATCCTCCTCGCTAAGGTCTCGCAGTTCCATCACATTAGGGTGACGGTAAAGCGCATTGTCATCAAAACTCATTTTCGCATCGAGGGCCAGCAGATCGCCATCCTTTGTCACCACAAGAGGATTAATTTCAATAAGTGAGGCATCAAGAGAAGTGAAGGCTAGAAAAATTCCATGCAGAAAATGCGGCATCTGCTTGGCGGCACCACCAGACAGACCCAGAATGCCGGCGAGCCTACGCGTATGGTGTGGTTGAAGGCCGGTGACGGGGTCAATCGCGAGCGAGAGAATCTTATCTGGCTGACTGACCGCTACTTCCTCTATATCCATCCCGCCCTCGCTTGAGCCGATGATCGTGATCCGACTTGTGCAACGGTCGACGAGAATTGAGAGGTAGAGTTCATCAGCAATTACACAGCCATCTTCCACATACAGGCGGCGAACCTCGCGCCCGTCAGGGCCAGTCTGATTCGTGACCAACGTTTTACCAATGATTTCACTAGCTACATCAGCAACCTCGTCAAGTGATTTGACAACCTTCACACCGCCAGCCTTGCCACGGCCACCTGCATGGATCTGCGCCTTAACAACATAAACCGGCCCGCTCATTTCTGACGCTGCCATTACCGCCTCATCAACCGAGAAGGCAACCTGTCCGCGCGGAACCGGAACACCATATTCGGCAAGCAGAGACTTTGCCTGGTGCTCGTGAATGTTCATTGAAACATCTCCCCCAGAGAAAAAAGGCAGCCATCAGCCTGCCATCAATTATTCTAGTTCAGCCACTACCTCAATTAATGCCTTTACAGCGGAAACAGAGTTTTCAAACATTACGCGTTCTTCCTCATTGAGGCTGATCTCGACAATACGTTCAACACCACCAGCACCGATTATCGCCGGCACCCCAACATAGAGCCCATCTAACCCATAGACTCCATCTACATAAGCCGCACAAGGAAGCACACGTTTCTTGTCCTTCAGAAAAGCATCTGCCATTTCAATCGCCGATGACGCTGGTGCGTAGAAAGCTGATCCGGTCTTAAGCAGGCCAACAATCTCGGCTCCACCATCGCGTGTACGCTGAACTATTTCCTTGATCTTCTCGGCTGTGGACCATCCCATTTTAATGAGGTCAGGCACTGGAATGCCTGCCACAGCCGAATAGCGCACAAGCGGCACCATTGTATCGCCATGTCCACCAAGCACGAAGGCGGTAACATCTTCAACGGAAACATCGAATTCCTCCGCAAGGAAGTAACGAAAACGCGCCGAGTCAAGAACTCCGGCCATGCCAACAACATGCGATGTTGGAAGACCAGAAGCCTGCTGCAAAACACCTACCATAACATCAAGAGGATTGGTGATGCAGATCACGAACGCATTTGGGCAATTGTCTCGAATGCCAGCACCCACTTTTTTCATCACGCTCGTGTTGATGCCGATCAGATCATCACGGCTCATACCCGGCTTACGCGCAACGCCGGCAGTAACTATCACAACATCGCTATCAGCAAGTGCCGCATAATCATTTGCGCCAGACACATCTGCATTGAAACCCTCGATCGGACTTGCCTGGGCGATATCTAGTGCCTTGCCCTGCGGCATGCCCTCGGCAATGTCAAAAAGCATTACATCGCCCAGCTCTTTTAAACCGGCAAGCAGCGCCAATGTGCCGCCAATGTTGCCGGCGCCGACGAGAGAAATTTTGTTTCGTGCCATGATACAAAATCCAGAAAGAGATTGAAAAAAAGGCCTATGGAACCCTTTCGGTTAACAGACCGCCTTTGACGGCGTGTTTACAAAATTATACCCGATGACACAAGGGTCAAGCCATGAAAAGCGGGGCAAATGTATTTTTAAATGTCGCTTTGAAACAATTTTCCGCGACGAGTCATTTCACCAAGCCTTGAAATAGTACGAGAAAACTCAAACGCGAAATGATGACCACAGTAAAGTGAACCTATATCAGTCGCGGCAGAGACGATAAGAAAACGTGACCGGTCATAGAGAGCGTCGATGAGCCACATAAAACGCCGCGCAAATGCCTCATTCTTATCATCAAACCTAGGAACCCCACGCATCACGATGCCGGCATATTTTCCCGCAACGGCAAGATAGTCGCGTGCAGCCAGCGGCGCCTCGCACAACTCGGCAAAGGTGACAAGCGCGACGTCGCCGGCACTATTCTCAATTACAATATCGCGGCCAGCCACGCGCAAAACATCTGTGGTGGCTTCAGCTTCTCCACGCAATGCATCAAACGCTTCTTCTAGCGCCGCCACAGCATGAATGTCATCGGGCGTGTACCAGGCCTGCATGTCTGCCAGTACCAACCCTCTCCAGTCTTGCCCTTCAGCAATTTCGATTAGCTTGCACTGTGTCTTAAGCAAGGCGATAAAGGGAAGAAAGCGGTCCCTATGCAGCCCACCCTTATAGAGATCATCAGCGTGCCGGTTGGAAGTGGCAACTAGGGTGACCCCTTGATCAAAAATTGCCTTAAATAGGCGCGCAACAATCATGGCATCGGCGATGTCACGAACCTCCATCTCGTCAAAACACAACACCCTTCCCCGACTAGCTAATTGCGCGCCAGCCTCTGCTATCGGATCGGCCTTGCCGGCCTTGCGGGCAGCATGAATCAAATCTTGTGCTAGAATCATGAAATCGTGAAAATGAAGTCGCCAACCCGCAGGACCATCATAGCAATTAGGCAGAGAGGCAAAGAACATATCCATCAACATGGTTTTGCCCCGACCGATACCGCCGTAGATGTAAAGACCGGTTTCTGGTTTCCTTCGACCTATGATTTTGGTCAATAACCCTCGTGGTGGGCTCTCGATTATCGCAGCGCGCAATTGATCAAGTTCCTGCGCAACGGCTAGTTGCCCTGCGTCCTTTTGCAAATCACCGACAGCGATTTTCTCCGTTATCGCCTCAGTTAGTTTCAGGATTTTTTCAGCCATTTTCTAATCTCTGTGATATGCAGTTGCGGCTTACCAAGCCAGCAAATACGCAACCAGTCGAAATTGGGCGCCAAACTAACGGTTTGCAAGCTCTGACTTGATGTTGGCAATGGCCTTGCCAGGGTTAAGCCCTTTTGGACAGGTCTTTGCACAGTTCATGATGGTGTGACAGCGATAAAGAGCGAAACTATCGTCAAGGGCTTCCAGACGTTCGCTTGTGCAGTCATCGCGGCTATCAGCAACCCAGCGATACGCCTGAAGAAGCACTGCCGGGCCTAAATATTCATCGCTGTTCCACCAATAGCTTGGGCAGGCGGTTGAACAGCTAAAACACAGCACGCATTCCCACAACCCATCCAGCTTTTCACGTTCCTTCGGAGATTGTTGGCGCTCCTCGCCCTCAGGCGCAGCTTTATCAGATTTTAGCCAGGGTTCAATCGATGTCAGCTGGCGGTAGGCATTGCTTAAATCTGGCACAAGATCTTTGACCACCGGCATGTGAGGCAAGGGAAAAATCTTCACATCACCCTTCACTTCGTTGATGCTTTTCAGACAGGCTAGCGTGTTGGTTCCGTCAATATTCATCGAGCAGGATCCGCAGATGCCCTCGCGACACGACCGACGGAATGTCAGGCTACTGTCCTGTTCGCTCTTAATCTTGATCAGAGCATCCAAAACCATAGGACCGCAATCATCAAGATCAATTGTGAAACTGTCGATCCGCGGATTGGCATCATCATCAGGCGACCAGCGATAAATTTGGAATTTTTTCACACTTTTCGCATCGGCTGGAGCGGCATAGGACTCACCGTTTGTCATTCTAGAGTTAGCAGGAAGTGCGAATTCAGCCATCTATGTCTCTCTGATTACTCCTAGTAAACACGCGGTGCCGGCGGAATCGGTGCCACGTCATTACTAAGGGTGTTCATGATTACGTTGCGATACGAAAGTTCAGATTTATTATCGTGATCTAGACTCATGAGGGTATGCTTCATCCATTTATTGTCATCTCGCTCGGGCCAGTCTTCATGTGCATGGGCGCCACGTGACTCCTGACGTTGTTCAGCCGAGCGGATCGTCACAAGCGCCTGACCGACTAGATTTTCCAGCTCCAGTGCCTCAACCAAATCCGTGTTCCAGATCAGGGATTTATCTTTAACCGCTATATGAGCCATCTTGCTAGCCACATTGTCCATGTTCTGCACGCCATCGGAAAGGCTATCACTGGATCTGAAAACCGCGGCATGGCGCTGCATTACATGCTGCATTTCAAGGCGGATCGTGGCTGCGCTTTCACTACCGCTAGCGTTTCGCATCCGGTCGAATCGGTCTAGAGCCTTTTCGGTTGCGGCCTTTGGTGCCGTTCTGGTGGCGACACCAGGTGTCACCGTTTTCGCTGCCCTGTGTGCCGCGGCACGGCCAAATACAACGATGTCGAGCAATGAATTGGTACCAAGCCGGTTAGCGCCATGCACCGAGACACAAGCAGCCTCACCAATTGCCATTAGTCCCGGAACGACGGCATTTTCATCCTTGCTGTTCGGTGAGATTACCTCGCCGTGATAATTTGTCGGGATTCCACCCATATTGTAGTGTACTGTTGGCAACACAGGGATTGGCTCACGAGTAACGTCGACGCCGCAGAAAATGCGTGCCGTTTCGGTTATCCCCGGTAACCGCTGGTGAAGCGTATCAGCGTCGATATGTTCAAGGTGAAGCATAATATGGTCCCTGTTTGGTCCCACACCTCTCCCTTCGTTGATTTCTATTGTCATTGCCCGACTGACGACATCACGGCTAGCAAGATCCTTAGCGGTTGGTGCAAAACGCTCCATAAAACGCTCACCTTCGGAATTTGTCAGATAGCCGCCCTCGCCGCGTGCACCTTCTGTGATCAAAACTCCCGCACCGTAAACCCCCGTCGGGTGAAACTGAACAAATTCCATATCCTGCAGTGGCAGCCCCGCGCGCAAAGCCATGGCATTACCATCTCCGGTGCAGGTATGAGCGGAAGTGCATGAGAAATAGACTCGGCCATAACCACCTGTCGCCAGAACCGTTTCCTGACCCCAGAAACGATGCAAAGTGCCATCTTCCATACAAAGCGCGATGATGCCGGCACATTCGCCCTCATTATTCATCAGCAGATCAAGGGCAAAATATTCGATATGGAAATGCGCCTGATGCTTGAGACATTGCTGATAGAGCGTGTGCAAGATCGCATGGCCTGTTCGGTCCGCCGCAGCACAAGCACGCCGTGCCATAGACTTACCATAATCGAGTGTATGACCACCAAAGGGTCGCTGATAAATTTTTCCTGCTTCAGTGCGCGAGAACGGTACACCATAATTTTCTAACTCTATCACTGAAGGAATTGCGTTTCGGCACATATATTCGATGGCATCCTGATCGCCAAGCCAGTCCGACCCCTTGACAGTGTCGTACATGTGATACTGCCAATTGTCACCCTCACCCATATTGTTGAGCGCGGCACCAATCCCGCCCTGTGCGGCCACCGTATGCGAACGGGTTGGAAACACCTTAGTGATACAGGCGGTTTTCAGCCCGGATGCCGCCATGCCAAGCGTCGCGCGTAGCCCTGCGCCACCAGCACCGACAACCACCACATCATAATGGTGATCAGTAATTACGTATGAGGACATGAACTCCGCTTTCCATCTCAAAAAGCCGTTACAACGAGAGACCAGAGGCTGGCCACGGCAACAACGAGGATTGCCGCCTTTGATGTATAGATAAGTGCCCGACGTCCTTTATTCAAAGGCACATAGTCCTCAATTACCACTTCCAACCCCAGCGATGCGTGAAAAAGACCAACCACCACAAGGCAAGATAGGCCCAGCGCATTTATCGGTGTCGAGACAAACGTTAAAGCCTGAGTATAATCAAATGTACCAATCCGTGAGACGGCAAAAACGAAATAGGCCATCATCACAAACAATGCGAGAGCGCTAATCCGTTGCCAGCGCCAATGCTTGACCCCAGAAATGCGGGGCCGATGGTCAATACCTGGAGGATGATCAGCCATCTAAAAATCACCGTTTCTAAAACCAGACAGAAAGCCAGAGCAGCACTGTGAGACCACACGTCACAACAAGCACAAAATAACCACCTCGATAAACGTCATTTATGGCTAGGCCAAGACCAAGATCCCAACTCAAATGTCGGATGCCATTGCAAGCATGATAGAATAACGCCACCGTGTAACCGAATAGGACAAATTGACCCAATGGGTGGCCGACAATCGATGCCATTACAGCAAAGGTTTCGGGACCATTGGCAACAGCAATCAACCAAAGGGCAAGGATGATTGTTCCCGTTGTTAGAACTACCCCGCTCGCCCGATGCATAATAGACATGACGGATGTCAGCTGGGGGCGATAAACCTGCAAATGCGGTGACAATGGTCGTGGCTTAGCCATGACGAACCTCATCGGACAAAAATACTGTGGAAGCGTGTTGTGTTTATGATTTAACCAACAACGATAGTCAATGTGAAACACTCGAACACATAACTCGCAATAGTGAGTTCAGTCATTATCGAATTGCCTTTTCGCCATTTTAGCGGCACAACGCTTGCAATGAAACAAATTCTATCCATCCAATCTTCGGTCACGCTCGGTTTTGTCGGAAACAGCGTCGCAGTCCCCGTGTTGACCGCAATGGGGCATCACCCGCTTGCCGTTGATACCATAGTGCTTGCCGCCCATCCCGGATATGGCAGCCGCAGCGGCGACGTTCCCACAGAAGAGGCTTTCAATGAGATCCTGGAAGCGCTTTCTCTATTTGATGCACTTGCTGGAATTGATTTCATAGTTTCGGGATACATGGGCTCAGCGCATCAGGCCGAGCCTATTAAGAAGACCATCAACGCCTGGAAACAGCAGGTCTCAAATGGAATATATATCCTCGACCCAGTTCTGGGCGATGCCAATAGCCTCTATGTCCAACCGCAGATTGCCGAATCCCTACAGTCCGAACTGCTACCGATGGCCGATATCATAACACCGAACAGATTTGAACTTGGATTTCTTGCTAGTGATGAAATTAGTAATCTCGATGATGCCATCGATGCTAGTCAAAAACTGCTCACCAACCAACCTAATCTAGGTGCCGTTTTCGCCACTGGCATCTGCCGCGAGGCAGCTAAATCCACTGACATAGGCGATTTGCTGATTGCCAAAAATGAAGCGCCGGTGTGGCTGCCAGTCTCAGATGATGTGCCAATCTCGCCAAAAAACATTCCGGGTGGCGGCGATCTTCTGACATCCATTATGACCGGCAACCTTGCCAGCGGCATGGATCTAATTCAGGCGGCAGGCAATGCTAGCCAGATAGCACACCGTATCATCGCTAATAGCGAAGGAACGCGCGACCTTGCTCTGATACAGCAACTGCATCTGTTGCATAGACAAAAAACGGTCACTTGATCGAGTTTTACCGACCGGAAATACCCTGCGCAGCCAACAATTCAGCAATCTGCACTGAATTCAGAGCCGCCCCCTTACGTAGATTGTCCGAAACACACCAAAAGACCAGGCCATTATCAACCGTCGGATCTTTACGAATCCGACTGATATAGACGGCGTCCTCACCGGCAGCCTCATGCGGCGTTACATAACCTTCATTGGCCCGATGATCAACAACAATACAGCCCTCGGCACCCTGTAGAATTTTGCGAGCGGCGTCTTCAGGAATAGGACGTTCTGTCTCTATAAACACAGCCTCACTGTGACCAATAAAAACTGGAATCCGCACACAATGCGCTACCAGCTCAATCAACGGGTCCAGGATTTTTTTAGTCTCCGCTGACATTTTCCATTCTTCCTTGGTGAAACCATCATCAAGGAAAACGTCAATATGCGGGATCGCGTTAAAGGCAATCTGTTTGGTGAATTGTTCAGGCTGGACAGAGTCATTTACAAAAATTCCACGCGTCTGGTTGAACAATTCATCCATTGCCGGACGGCCGGCGCCCGATACAGCCTGATAAGTCGACACGACTACCCGTCGAACGACATAAGCCTCATGCAACGGCTTCAACGCCACAACAAGTTGGGCGGTTGAACAGTTTGGATTGGCTATGATGTTGCGCCCACCATTAGCACGGGTCACCCCACTGATCGCCTCGGCGTTAACCTCGGGAACGATCAGCGGCACATCGGCATCCATGCGGAAAGCAGAAGAATTGTCAATCACCAGACAACCAGCTTCAGCGGCCTTTGGAGCAAACTCCTTTGATGTCTCACCGCCGGCAGAGAAAAGTGCAATATCAGCGGAAGCAAAGTCAAATTTATTAAGCGCTTCGACGGTTAAGGTGACATCATCACCATAAGACAATTCCCGCCCACTAGATTTTGATGACGCCAGCGCATACACTTTGTCAGCTGGAAAATTACGCTCAGCCAATGTCTGCAACATTTCACGCCCTACGGCGCCAGTGGCACCAACGACGGCTACTCTGTATCCCATATTGTCCTCATTCGCCGCGGCGGATGATCCGCCATAACTAATTACCTGTTAGTACTAGCGCGCTAGGTTATCGAGCGCATCAATCACCGCGGCGGTCATGCCATCAGTACCCGTACGCTCACAGCCAACGGCCATTATATCGCCTGTGCGTTTTGTCGACAAAGCGACATTGACCGCTTGGTCAAGCAAATCGGCTTCATCAGTCTGATCAAAGCTATAACGCAACATCATCGAAAAACTCATAAACTGAGCTAGCGGATTGGCCAGGTCTTGCCCGGCGATATCTGGCGCAGAACCATGCACGGGCTCATACATCGCTTTCGGTAGGCCAGTTTCCTGGTCAGGCTCACCGAGCGAGGCCGATGGCAGCATTCCAAGCGAGCCTGTCAACATCGCCGCACAATCTGAAAGCAAGTCACCAAACAAATTATCCGTAACAATGACGTCAAACTGTTTCGGATTCCGAACCAGCTGCATCGCGCAATTATCCGCGTACATATGACTAAGTTCAACACCATCACCCTCATTAGCATGCAGCTCTGTCATAACCTCACGCCATAGAACGCCAGAATGCATGACATTAGCCTTTTCGACCGATGTGAGTCGGCCACCTCTCTTACGCGCTAGATCAATTCCAACACGCCCGATGCGCTCAATTTCCGGGGTGATGTAGGCGTTAGTATCGTAACCCTTGCGAATGCCATTACCCAAATCTTCAATGCCGCGTGGTTCAGCAAAGTAAGAGCCGCCACAAAGCTCACGCAATATCATAATATCAAGACCCGAAACAATTTCAGGCTTCAGCGTCGAAGCATCAACAAGCGCCGAAAAGACAATCGCCGGACGCAAATTAGCAAACAAATCCATTTCTTTGCGAAGTGTCAGGAGGCCGCGCTCAGGTTTCAAATCAAAGGCAAGATTGTCATACTGGGGACCGCCAACAGCACCAAACAAAACAGCATCAGAAGCTACACAGTCAGAAAGAACCTTGTCAGTCAGCGGTGTGCCGTGGGCATCGTAGGATGCGCCGCCGACCAGCCCCTCGGACAGGTCAAAGTTAAGGCTGCGATGTTTGGCCAGCCAATCAATGATTTTCATATTGGCCCGCATGACCTCGGTACCAATACCATCACCTGGCAACACCATGACCTTACGATTTGACGCCATAACCTAATCCTCTTTATGGATATCACCGCAGAAATGGCGGCAAAACTCAAACTGTTTTTTTGTATGACCTGCACATGCCCTCAAAGCCAAGGCTGGCTGGTCTGCCGTATTTCTTCAAAGCTGGCAATGGCCTCTGCTTTCTCTAGTGTTAAACCAATGTCATCCAGCCCCTCAAGCAGGCATTTTTTGCGAAATGGATCAACCTCAAACGAAATGGTAACGCCATTTGGACGGCGGATTTTTTGGGTAACAAGGTCGACAGATAGTTCCGGGTTTTCACTGTCTGACGCGTCAGCCATTAGGGCGTCGCGGTCATCGACTGAAACAACAATCGGAAGAATGCCGTTCTTAAAACAATTATTGAAAAATATGTCTGCAAAACTCGTCGAAATTACACAACGCACGCCAAAATCCAGCAATGCCCATGGTGCATGCTCACGACTTGAGCCACAACCAAAATTATCACCAGCAACAATGATTTCTGCCTGCCTGTATGGATCTCTGTTTAAAACAAAATCCGAGATCTCTGCGCCACCTCTGGTGTATCGCATCTCATCAAACAAATTTTTGCCGAGTCCCGAGCGCTTGATGGTCTTCAGGAACTGCTTAGGAATAATCATATCGGTATCGACATTCAAAATATTGAGTGGCGCCGCAACGCCTGTCAATTGATCAAATTTCTGCATTTATCAAATTTCCCAAAACCTAGAAATCACGGACATCTGTTAAATGTCCATTTACAGCTGCGGCTACTGCCATCTGTGGGCTAACGAGATGAGTCCGACCACCACGACCCTGTCTACCCTCAAAATTACGGTTTGAAGTGGATGCACAGCGCTCACCCTCTTCCAACTTGTCGGCATTCATAGCAAGACACATCGAACAACCAGGCTCACGCCAATCAAACCCCGCATCCCGAAAAATCTGGTCAAGCCCCTCTGCTTCTGCCTGTTCTTTGACCAGACCAGAACCGGGAACGACCAGCGCTCTCATCCCATCGGCCACTTTACGCCCCTCAACAAGGCTAGCAGCAGCACGCAGATCCTCAATCCGGCTGTTGGTACAGGATCCAATAAAAACAGTGTCAATCTTTACATCCGTAAGTTTCTGACCTGCAGACAGCCCCATATAATCAATAGCACGCTGGATCTTTGCCCGCTTCATCTCATCCTTTTCAGCATCCGGATTAGGTATCGAGGCCGTAATAGCCAGCGCATCCTCAGGACTCGTGCCCCATGTTACCGTTGGCGCGATCTCGACAGCCGGCAGAACAATTTCAGTGTCATATTTTGCACCAATATCGGATGGTAGGCGGCGCCAATAGGCCACCGCCTGCTCCCATATGTCGCCCTTCGGAGCCATCGGCTTGTCGGCAAGATAGGCAAAAGTTGCCGCATCCGGCGCTATCATTCCAGCTCTGGCACCAGCTTCAATGGCCATATTGCAAACCGTCATTCGGCCTTCAATTGACAGTCCCTCAATGGCCGAGCCAGCAAATTCGATCACATGGCCAGTACCGCCAGCGGTGCCAATCTTACCAATGATCGCCAAAATGATGTCCTTGGCTGTCACACCCGGAGCAAGATCCCCATCAACCGTGATCCGCATGTTCTTTGCCGGCTTCTGGATCAGCGTCTGCGTTGCCAATACGTGCTCAACCTCGGAGGTGCCTATACCGAAGGCAAGGGCACCAAAAGCACCATGTGTCGCGGTGTGAGAGTCGCCACAAACGATGGTCATGCCTGGCTGGGTGAAACCTTGTTCCGGCCCGATGACGTGTACAATACCCTGGCGGATATCATTCATTGCAAAATAGGGAACACCAAAATCGGTTGCATTCTGCTCTAAAGTTTCGACTTGGGTGCGAGATTCCTCATCAGAAATACCCTGCGACCTGTCGGTAGTCGGTACATTGTGATCAGCGACGGCTAGAGTCCGCTCGGGTGAGCGGACGGAGCGACCGGTATTTCGCAAACCCTCAAATGCTTGGGGGCTTGTCACTTCATGAACAAGGTGCCGATCAATATATATTAGACACGTACCGTCATCCTGCTGATGTACAACATGCGCTTCCCAGATCTTGTCAAAAAGTGTTTTTGGAGCCGACATGATTTTCCCCTGTTGTCTGACGGACAGGATATCATTCCTTTCCGGACGAGCCAATCAGGAAGAAGTTGCCTCGCGATATGTTGTCTTTTCTGCTATACGAGCCGCTTTTCCTGTCCGGCCACGAAGATAATATAGCTTGGCGCGACGTACACGGCCGCGGCGCACAACCGTCAACCCTGCAACCTGGGGCGCGTAGAGTGGAAACACCCGTTCGACACCTTCGCCGTAGGACAACTTACGAACAGTAAATGAGGAGTTCACCCCCTTATTCTTGCGAGCAATACAAACACCTTCGAAGGCCTGAATACGCTCACGCGACCCTTCAATTACCTTAACATCGACTCGCACGGTATCTCCAGGTGCGAAGTCGGGAATCTCGCGCTGTGCCAACACATTTTCCATTTGTCTTTTGCCAATACGGTCAACGATATTCATCGCTCGCTTCCCTTCGTTCTCTCGTTCCAATTTCACGCCTGCACCCTGGCAGACGAATCACCTAAGTCTTTGTTTTCTGCTCTTGCTGCGCCTGCAGATATTGTTCCCACAAATCTGGACGCCGCTCCTGCGTTTCTCTTTCGGCCTCCGCCAACCGCCATTCGGCAATCTTCTGGTGGTTACCCGACGCCAGAACCGCCGGCGCCTCAATCCCCTGCCAGACCCTGGGTTGCGTGTATTGCGCATGCTCCAGCAGTCCGGTCTCAAAACTATCGTCGCGATGGCCCTCTTCCTTGCCCATCACCCCGGGCAACAGCCTGACAACCGCATCCATCACTATCATCGCGGCAGGCTCGCCGCCAGACAGGATGTAATCACCGATACTGATCTCTATCATATCGGCCTCGTCAATCACCCGCTGATCGACGCCTTCATATCGTCCGCACAGAAAAACAGCACCGGGTTGTCCTGCCAGATCACGGACCGTCTGTTGATCCAGAACCCTGCCCCGCGGGGTAAGGTATATTCTGGGCCCAGGTGCCTCCGCGACATGTGCCAGCGCGGCGGCAACAACGTCGGGCTTCAACACCATACCGGCGCCACCCCCAACAGGCGTGTCGTCGACAGTTCGGTGCTTATCGCTTGCAAAATCCCGAATGTCCAGCGTTTTCAGCGTCCAGATACCCTGATTCAGCGATTTTCCTGCCAGCGACGAGGCCAGAGGTCCCGGAAACATCTGCGGGAACAGGGTTAAAACAGTTACATCCCATTGCGAGACCACCATCTGACTACTCCGATGCGCCCTTGTTTCGGGTATCTTGCGTTTCTTCTCGGTCCGGTCGTCTTTTCGGCTTGTCCGTCTTGCCCTCCAAACCTGCCAGCTCGATCATACCGGGCGGTGGTGACAGCGTCACAAACCCTACCCCAGGTCTCACCTCGTCACGGTATTCGGGCGCAAATGGTAACATCATCGTCGGCCCTGAAGGTGGCTTTACCTCAATAATGTCACCGGCACCAAAATCATGAAGCCCCACAATGACACCAATTGCCTCACCGTCCATGCCGCGCGCATCAAGGCCGATAAGGTCTGTGTGATAGACCTCATCATTCTCAGCTGGTGGCAGGGCGTCACGGCTGATGAACAGCTCGAGACCTCGCATGAGTTCGGCCTCATCGCGGTCTGAAACCTCCTGCGCCATGGCAATGACCGGACCTTTCGCAGACACGGAATTGACCTTGAGATGCAATAGTCTCCCATCGTTCAGGGATAGCGGTCCGTATCGGTCAAGCGCGGCCGGGTTGCCCGTATAGGCTTTGATTTTGAGATGTCCACGCACACCGTGAACGCCAACAATCATACCGAGACATATTCGGCCAGCAGCCATTATCCCTCTGCCTTTTCCTCTTCGGCAGTAGCTTCCTCAGCCGGGGCTTCCTCGGCAGGAGCAGCTTCTTCCGCAGCGGCAGCTTCCTCAGTCGGGGCTTTCTCGGCAGGAGCGGCTTCTTCCGTAGCAGCAGCTTCTTCGGCAGCGGCCTCGGCGGCCTCGGTCTCGCGTTCCGCACGCTTTTTGCCCGGGGCTGATTTCTTTGGCTGTTCACGAATCACCGGCGCCTCGGCAAGACCGGCAGTCGCCAGCATTTTCTGCACCCGCTCGGTAGGTTGCGCACCATGGCCCATCCAATAGGTGATCCGTTCGCCATTCAGGGTCAAACGCTGATCATGATCCTTTGGCACCATAGGGTTATATGTGCCAACCCGTTCCACATACCGGCCATCACGTGGGGCTGACGCCTCGGCGACAACGATCCGGTAAAATGGACGCTTCTTGGCACCACCACGTGCCAGCCTGATTTTCAGAGCCATGTTTTAATTCCTCTCATTGGCAAATGAATTTGTTTATTTCTTCTTTCCCGATGGCTTTCCGCCAAGACCGGGTAATCCCCTCGGCAATCCGCCCATCAGGCCACCGGGCATTCCCGGCATGTTGGGCATCTTTCCCATTCCCTTTGACAGCGCATCCATGTCAGGCATGCCGCCACCTGCACCACCCATGCCGGGCATGCCGCCACCCATCATCGCCTTCATCGCTGCAGCGCCGGATTTACCACCCAGCTTTTTCATCATGCGCGACATGTCCTGATATTGTTTGACGACCTTGTTCACTTCCTGAACCGAGGTTCCCGAGCCGGCAGCAATACGTTTGCGGCGAGATGCGTTCAACAGGCCGACCGACACCCGCTCCTTTTTCGTCATCGACAGGATGATGGCCTCCTGGCGCTTGATCATCGAGTCGTCAATGCCAGCAGCAGCGATTTGTTTCTGCATCTTGCCAATGCCCGGCAACATGCCCATCAAACCGCCAAGACCACCCATTTTCTGCAGCTGGCGAATCTGTGCCAGAAAATCATTCATGTCGAACTGGCCCTTGGCCATCCGTTTGGCGATGCGCTCGGCCTCATCCGCCTCGATAGTCTCGGCTGCCTTTTCAACAAGCGCGACAACGTCGCCCATGTCCAGAATGCGGCCGGCCATGCGGGCTGGGTCGAAATCCTCGAGCGCATCCTGCTTTTCACCAACACCAACAAGTTTGATGGGGCAGCCCGTTATGTGACGCATCGACAGCGCCGCACCACCGCGCGCGTCACCATCAAGGCGGGTCAGAACAATTCCGGTTACTCCGATCGCATTGTGGAATGACTCGGCGGTGTTGACCGCATCCTGACCGGTAAGCGCGTCAGCAACGAGCAGAACCTCATGCGGTTCGGTCAGTTTTTTGATGTCGCGCAATTCAGCCATCAGCGCTTCGTCAATGCTGATCCGACCAGCCGTATCGAGAATCAGCACATCAAAGGCCTGCAATTTAGCGGCCTGTAATGCACGCTTGGCAATCTGTCCCGGTGTCTCGTGGTCGACTTCCGGCAGGACGCCAACCTCTGCCTGTTCGCCAAGTAAGCGCAGCTGTTCGCGTGCCGCAGGGCGGGTGACATCAAGCGACGCCAGCATCACCTTCTTGCGCTCGCGTGAACGCAGGCGGAGCGCCAGCTTACCGGCCGTCGTGGTCTTGCCAGAACCCTGCAGGCCGGCCATCAAAATCACCGATGGCGGATTTGTCGCAATATTCAGCGGCGCCGCATCACCCCCAAGAACCTCAGTCAGCGCATCATTGACCAGCTTGATGACCTGCTGGTCCGGGCGGACTGATTTCAGCACGTCAGAACCAACGGCCCCGTCACGGACTTTTGCGATGAAGGATTTGACCACAGGCAGAGCCACGTCAGCGTCAAGCAGTACGAGACGAACCTCGCGTAGCGCTGCATCAACATCGGCCTCGCTGAGCGCGCCGCGCCTGGCAAGTCCGCTGAAAACGTCCTGGAGCTTGTCTTTCAAGCTATCAAACATCGTGCCGATCAGTCCTTTTTCTTTTCCGCGAGGCCGTCACCTTGCGCGCCAATTTCTGTCGGCTGCCAACCTGCAATACCGGGAAAACGTAATGGCACCCGTGCTCGAAAACTTCGAGGACGGGTGGAACCTGCTAGGGTCGGATCAGTCGGCTGATGCCGGGAATACCAGATGTATTGCGCTTTCCAGAAAAAATTGTCAAGAATTGTGTTATGTTTTTTGTTCTCTCAAAGACCCTGTCGTTGGTTCTCGAACCCTTAGTCCACCCCTTTTTCCTTCTGGTAATCGGCTTAATCGCCAAATGGCGGCAGCAACGGTCGTTGCAAAGAGCCTGCATTGCGCTCGCCGTTGGTCTACCGCTTCTCTATGGATTTCTGCCTTTTTCGCAAGGGGGGCTGATGCTTCTAGAAAACCGCTTTCCTATCCCCAAACTGGATGAACGGCCGATTGATGGTATTATCGTACTTGGCGGCCACACCGGGTCTGGCATGATTTCACAACAGCGCGGCCAACCCCAGCAGAACGGAAGCGCCGAGCGGCTAACAGTGGGTCTGAAGCTACATCAGCAATTTCCCAATGTTCCACTGATCTTTGCCGGCTTTTCCGGTGATTTAAATCCTCAGGGCTGGAGCGAAACGAAAATTGTACGCAAATTGCTGTTTGACCTGAATGTGTCCGACGAGCACGTTGTGTTTGAAAAGACAAGCCGCAACACTTACGAAAATGCCGTGAACAGCCGACAGTTGATTCTACCACAAGCCGGATCACGGTGGATTCTGGTAACATCTGCTGCGCATATGCCACGGTCAATAGGCTCCTTTGAGGCGGCAGGATGGACCGGAATTATTCCCTACCCCGTAGATTACAAGACCGGAACGGAGATCGAAGGATTATTTAGTCTTAGGGCTGGTTTTGAATCAATGCGTGAAATTTTTCATGAGATCACTGGTCTGCTTATTTATCGTCTTACTGGACGCACCAGCGACCTTCTGCCAGGCGCAAAAGACGAGTGATCATTATTGCGTAATGCCGGTTAGAGCGTTCGCAAAATCACGGGCTGCAAAAGCCTGCAGATCATCCACGCCCTCACCGACGCCAACGGCGTGAACGGGGATACCAAATTCCTCGGCAAGTGCAATCACGATGCCACCTTTGGCCGAGCCATCGAGTTTGGTGACGATCAGCCCACTGACATCGGCGGCCTTCTGAAAAGCTTTAACCTGACTGAACGCATTCAGCCCGACCGTACCATCGAGGACAATGATAGAATTGTGCGGAGCCGTATCATCCATTTTGCGAATCACACGAACGATCTTTTCCAACTCATCCATCAGCTCAGTCCGATTCTGCAGGCGGCCCGCCGTGTCGATTATTAGTACATCCGTTTCTGTCGCGGCAGCCTTCTCCATCGCCGTATAAGCGAGCGCCGCAGCGTCACCACCCTGAATGCCAGCAATTACCTCGGTTCCGGTACGTTCACCCCAAATCTGTAACTGCTCTATGGCGGCAGCGCGAAACGTATCACCGGCTGCGAGCATCACGCTTCTGCCCTCGCCCCGCCATTGCTGGGCAAGCTTGCCGGCAGTTGTTGTCTTTCCCGATCCATTGACCCCAACCAGAAGGATAACATGCGGCTTGGCATCATCACGTATGGTAATTGGAGCGACGACTGGTTCCAGAATTTCGGTGATCCCATCTGACAGCGCCGCAGCGAGCGACTCATTGGTGACCGGTCCATCAAATTTGTATTTGCGAATTGACGCCGCTAGACGCATTGCTGACTGCGTACCGAGATCTGCAGCAATCAGTGCATCCTCAACCTCCTCGAGAGACGTCGCGTCAATTTTTGACCTGCCAAGCAGGGATGACACTTGGCTCGTGACTTTGGCGCTGGTCTTACCAAGCCCATCTTTTAGTTTCTGAAGCCAGCTCATGTCAGCACCTTTGGACTACCAACAGATCATTCTGTGGCTCTTTAACTGTCACATCCACGAGACTTCCTGCAGCCACATAATCACCGCTAAGCTGCATCCTGCTGTAATTGCGGCCGTAGCCCATATTCCCTGTCTCGACAAGCATCTGATCACGGCTGCCAACCGCGTTTGCAAAGAAAACAGATTGCCTAGCCTTGCCGCAATCACGCAATGCAGCAGCGCGTTCCCGGATCAGGCCACCATCGAGCTGTGGCATCAACGCTGCCGGCGTTCCTTCACGAGGCGAGAATGGAAACACATGCAAAAAGGTAATCCCTGCCCGCTTGATCAGATTAATACTCGCTTCGTGAGCTGCCGTTGTCTCGGTTGGAAAACCGGCAATTATGTCGGCACCGAAGACAATGTCTGGCCGCCGTCGGCGGGCCTCATCACAGAATCTAACAACATCACGCGCTAGATGCCGCCGCTTCATGCGTTTGAGTATTAGATCATCGCCATGCTGGACGGAAAGGTGGATATGCGGCATCAACCTTTCCTCGCATTCCAGCATTTCCATCAAATCATGATCGGGTTCAGCCGGATCAACGGATGACAGTCGAAGCCGGGGCAGATTAGGCAGTACGGCAAGCAGGTGCCGGACAAGCTCGCCAAGGCGCGGCCGACCAGGGATATCCGCTCCCCAGGATGTGATGTCAACGCCGGTCAGCACAATCTCGGCGCAGCCATTATCAATCAACTTTCTGGCCGATTGGACAACCTGGTCGCGCGGCACAGACCGATTGTTACCACGGCCAAAAGGGATTATGCAGAAGGTACAGCGATGATCACATCCCTGCTGGATCTGTAGAAACCCCCTTGTGTGACCATGGAAGCCTTCAACCATGTGAGATGCTGTTTCTTGCAGCCTCATCACATCACCAACCACGATATCACCTATATTTTCACCAGCGCTAAGCGCCTGCCACTGATCGGGCTGCAGCTTCTCTTGATTGCCGATAACATGATCAACCTCAGGCATGTCCGCCCAGTTCAACGGAGCGATCTGAGCCGCGCATCCAGTTACAACAATTCGTGCATCAGGATTTTCCCTGCGCGCGCGGCGGATAGCCTGTCTCGCCTGCCGCTCCGCCTCAGTGGTAACCGCGCAGGTGTTGAAGACGATTGTATCATTCAGCCCGGCATCCGCTGCCTGATTACGCATGACTTCTGATTCCCAGATATTTAGGCGGCAGCCAAATGTCTGCAGCATTGGTGCATTGCGCTTAGCCATTTGCGGCCTCCAACACTTGCTTTACCGCCCCCTCCAACACACCATGAAAGGCATAGGCAACCGGGCCGGTCATTACCACCCGTCCACCCACGCTGCCATCATCCTGCCAGTCAATAGTGATAAGGCCACCATCCATCATGACACTGTTTTTGCGCCCGCCAAGACCACGTCTCGCAATCGCAACACCGACAGCGCAAGCACCGCTGCCACATGCCAGCGTGATGCCGGCACCGCGTTCCCAGACCCGCACCCGGAACAGATTCTCCTGCTGCCGGTGGACAATCGACAGATTGACCCGGCCGGGAAACAGATCATCATGTTCAATGGCCGGGCCAATCCGTTCCAGATCGACCGCTTCTACATCATCGACAAACACAACCGCATGTGGATTGCCCATCGAATGGCAGACCGCCGGCCCCGGGGCCGCCGCCAGCTCGACCGCAACCGTGTCCATTTCACGGGCAAGCGGCACGTCCTGCCAGCCCATCTGAACCGGTCCCATATCGACGGACACCAGACCGTTCCCACAATGCCAGGCCTTTAACACGCCGCCATCCGTATTGATCTGCAGCGATTCCCTATCTTTCTCGCGCATGACCATAGCGGCAACACAGCGCGTTCCATTGCCGCAGGCCTGCGCGCAGCTGCCATCACTATTCAGAATTTCCATGAAAAAATCAGCGTCAGCAGCATCGCGGAGGATCAGAATCTGATCGCAGCCAATGCCATTTCGCCGGTCCGCGATGGCACACGCCGCCGCTGCATCAACGTGCAAGGCGGTGCTGCCGCGTGCATCAAGAATGACAAAGTCATTTCCAAGGCCATGCATTTTCACAAACTGTTTCATGCCGTGCATA
>CAJWKB010000003.1 GCA_913042065.1 uncultured Alphaproteobacteria bacterium
AAAACGCCATCAAGATCAACAAGGCCTATGCGTGTTACCTCCACCTGCAAACCTTGGTCGGTCCCAATCATGGAGGCGGCGCTTGACATTTCCACTTTCTGGCCTGATTTATTTTGTCCATCGATGACAGTCTCGGTTTGCGCCGTTGCCTCACTGGCAAGCTTCACGCCCACAAGCAAAAAAAGTACGGTCGTCCAGAATGTTAAAAAAGAACCAATTTTCACCCTGTAAATAACCACCATTACAATCTTGTTCCGATAGCAAACTGAAAGCGTTTCAAGCCATCGTAAGATTCTTTCGAAATAGCGTCCGCCCAATAGAAGGAAAGTGGCCCAATTGCAGTATCCCAAAGTAATCCAGCGCCAAGTGATGTACGTAACGAGCTATCATCCGCCCCCTGAACGCCAGTTGGATAATCAGTTTCCCACACTGAACCGATATCGCTAAATACAGTCCAGCGCAAACCAAGGTCCTTATTTAGACCGGCCGTTGACACAATTTCGAGTGTGCCATTCGCAATATTGTTGCCACCAACAGCGGCATTGCTGCCGTTGTCACGGGGGCCAATGCCACCATTGCTGAAGCCTCGTACCTTGTAGCCGCCTAAGAAGAAACGTTGCGACTGCGTGACTTTTTCACCAAGACCATTTATGTGCCCGATCTCGCCCCGTGCACCAAAAACGACGGTGTTAAATATATATGGCTTGTAATAGGCGCCAGTGACTATAGTCTTGGCGTAAGTAACATCACCGCCAAAGCCCGAAATTTCCTCGAAAAACTCCAAAAGGCTACCCTTGGAGGGGTCAAACCTGCTATCACGCGTATCTCTGCCGATCGTATAGCTAGCTGCTGACTGCGTCAGGGTCTTGCCATCCTCTCCAGTCACGGAGTCTGCCGTGGTTGACTTAATGGTCGTTTGCGCCTGTGCTAGCTTATAGCCAACCCGGTGATAGATGTTGTTTGCAGCGCTGAACCTTACGCCAAAATCAACACCAGTCCTGTCAACATTTGTGCTATTCCGCTCAATCTGCTGATTAAATACAGACGCATTACCGCGCAAATTACGGCCAAGCAAATAAGGCTCGGTGATGCCAATACGGATATCGGTGCGGCTGTCAGATGCGCCAATCGTCGCTTCAAGTCCGCGTCCCGTGCCAAGAAAATTGCGCTCATTTATTCCGACGTTGAAACTGGCCTTGTCCAACGATGAGTAGCCAACACCAAAGGATAGCTCACCCGTTGACTGCTCCTCAACCTCGATCTCGGTGATTGTCTGCTCGGCTCGGCTACCGGCAATGTTGCGAACCGAAACATCAGCGAAATAACCGAGATTTCGGACATTTCTTAGCGAGCGTTCAAGTTTTAATGAATTAAAGGCGTCACCCTCAACCAATTCTAACTCACGCCGGATTACCGTATCAGTTGTCCGCGTATTATTGATAATCTCGATGCGCTCGACATAGTTTTTCTGCGCCTCGCCGATGTTCAGCAGAATTTTCGCAATTTCAGTGTCGGTATCCGTAATCACTTCAGGAAGCACATCAACGAAAGCATAGCCGTAATTGCCAAGCTCGTTGGTAATATTGAGTAGTCCCTGTTCTAAAGCGCGAACGTCATACCAGCCTTCATCACCGAAATCGAATAGCCCTTTCATCAATTCCAGATCAATGTTAGCAATCTGGCTCGTAATTTCTATATCACCAACCTTGTAACGCGGCCCTTCGTTCAGCAGAAAAGTCACAGCAAAACCAGTGCGGTCCGGCAACAAGCCACCTTGTACTCGAGTCACGGTAATGTCTGCATACCCCCGCGCCAGATAAAACTGACGCAACAGACGAACATCATATTCAAGCCGCCCCTCGTCATATTTGTCAGTGCTAGATAGAAAAGCCCACCAACGTTTCTCACGACTAGCAATGACCGTCTTCAATTTTTTATCGCTAAACAACTTATTACCAGAAAAGGTAATCGAGCTGATCTTGATCAATGGACCCTCGTTAACCTCGAAAATAAGATCAACACGGTTCTCATCAAGCTCGATGATCTGTGGTTCTACTACTGCCGCATAGCGACCGCTTGCCTGATAAACTCGCAATAACCGCTGTGCGCCCTCTATTGCCATCTCGCGTGTGTAAACACGGCGCGGCTGAATATCGAGAAACTCGAGTAGATTCTCATCATTGAGGACATCATTGCCCTCGATGTTGACACGGTTGATGATTGGATTCTCAGTAACCTTGACCGTTAGAACGCCGTCTACCACGTCTAGGCTGATATCTGCAAACAGATCGGTTCCATAAAGCCGTTCAATAGCGGTATTCATTGAACTAGCCGTCACTAAATCTCCGACACGCAGCGACATGTAGGACAGGACCGTGCCACCGGAAACTCTTTTGTTTCCTTTAATTTCAATGGTTTCAATACGCGCATTGTCTTTTGTTGACTGGGCTAAGGCCGACAATGATGACAGAAGACAACCACCAACCATCAGCACGATTAAAAACACCGCTGCAAAACGCATCACCCTGTCTCCGCGTAATTGACGACATACGACTATAGACACCCGCAGCACATTGTAAAAGAGACCTTTTCAGGAATGCGCAAATAAAGCTACCTAGACCTATTGGAACAGTCTGTTGACATCAAAGATAATCAGAAACAGCATCAACGCCATCAGGATGGCAATTCCTCCCCGCATTAGTACTGCCTGTACCGCTAACGGCAGCGGTTTACCACGAACTGCCTCATAGATGAAAAACACCAAATGCCCGCCATCAAGCGCTGGCACCGGCAAAAGATTAATTAGTCCCAAATTTATTGAGATGATTGCCGTCAGCAGAATGAAAGGAATGATTCCCTGCTGCAGCGCCGAGCCGGAAATCTTCGCAATCCCGACTGGTCCCTGAATTTCACCACTCTGCATTTGTCCACTACCAAGCCGGGCCAGCCCCCGCAAGATCAATAGTGACATGTGAAACGCATCCGATGCGGCAGCGACAAGCGCGCTTCCGGGCAACATGCGCTCCCGCTCTCCGCCTGGTATTGAACGCACACCCAACAGCCCAATGTTCATCTTTAACGACTCATTAAAGCGCGACATCGGTGTGACCAGCAGATCAATCTCGCGGCCTTCGCGCTCGATTGTGAACCGCAGTTCCTTGCCCGGACTCTCAATCACCAGACCGCGCATATCATTGAAATCGCGAATAGAAAACCCATCAATCTCGGTGACTAGATCGCCGGTCTTGAGCCCAGCCTCTGCCGCCGCTGTCTGCGGTATCACCTCGCCTATTTCCGCTGGGAGGATCTGTTTGCCAGCCGTCATGTAGACCAGCGCGAACAGCAGAATGCCAAGAATAAAATTTGCTACAGGGCCGCCAAGGACGATCCCGATGCGCCAGCCAAGTGGCGCCCCCATGAAGGATCCAGGCGCCTGTTTCGCTGCCTCGGATGGGATGCTTGCCGGATCTTCATCACCGCGCATCTTGACGTAGCCACCAAGCGGGATCGCAGCAATCCGCCAGCGCGTTCCCGTCTGCTTCGAAGTCCAGCCGTAGATTTCAGGGCCAAAGCCGATGGAAAAGACCTCGACAATGACACCGGCCTTGCGCGCCATCCAATAATGCCCTAGCTCATGAAAATACACCACGGGCGTCAGCAACAGTAAAAAGCCCAAAATGAGCTGGGTTATTCCAAGTTCAGGCATCACAAGTCATCCTCTGCTGCTTTTTTCATCGCCGCTAATTTATCTCTGCAGGTTTATATATGCTGGGTTTGTTTTTCAGCAAGACTGGCGACGCTCTCGCGGGCGATTGCCCGTGCTGCCTCATCCGCCACCATAACCTCGTCAAGGCTGGTGTCGCTTCCCACTGGTTCACGCTGCATAACATCATCAACCAACGCGGAAATGGCGGTAAAATTTATCTTGCCAGCCAGAAATGCCTCGACGGCGACCTCATTAGCGGCGTTCAGGACTGCCGGCATTACCCCACCAGACGCAAGTGCCTGCCTTGCCAGCGCGAAACAGGGATAGCGGCGCTCATCAACCGCGTGGAAATCAAGTCGTCCAAGCGCTACAAGATCAAGTGGCTCTGGATCCCAAATCAGCCGGTTTGGCCATTCAAGCGCATAGGAAATCGGAGTTTTCATATCGGCTGTTCCCAGCTGTCCGATGACCGATCCATCACGGAAATAAACCAGCCCATGAATTGCTACCTGCGGATGTACCAGTACTTCGATCGCATCACCAACAAGACCGAACAGCCACGCCGCCTCAATCACCTCAAGCCCCTTATTCATCATTGTTGCACTGTCGACCGATATCTTCCGCCCCATACTCCACTTCGGATGTCTGACCGCCTGCGCCGGGGTAATGGCCGAAAAATCGGCCAACGGCAGGCTGCGGAACGGCCCGCCGGAAGCGGTAAGACAGATATGGCTGATCTCCTGCAAACCATTACGCTTAGGCACCCGAAGTTCGGGATGCTGCGACTGCCATCCTGCCCAGCACTGAAAGATGGCGCTATGTTCACTATCAAGCGGCAGAATTCGCGCTCCATTCTTGTGCGCGGCCTGCATCACGATCCGGCCTGCCGATGCAAGCGATTCCTTGTTGGCAAGCGCCAGCGTCTGACCCGCTTCCACCGCCGCCATCACCGAGCCAAGACCGGCAAGGCCGGTGATCCCGGCAATGACGATATCGACTGGAATGCGCGCCAGCCCGTCACAGTCATGCTGCCCGGCAACGATCTCAATGCCAGAACCAGCAAGCGCCGCCTGTAATGCCGCCAGCCCGGTCTCATCGCGCAGACCAACAATCCGTGGCCGGAATTTTAGCGCTTGTTTAGCTAGCAACGCATGATTGCCACCAGCGACCAGACACTCGACTTTGAACCGCTTAGCTGCAGCATCTACAAGCGCCAAGGTGCTGATGCCAATCGAACCGGTTGAGCCGAATATGGAGAGGCAGCGCTGTAACATGGGCTTCCAAAAATCAAAAATGAAAAATAATAATGTTTCAAAGAAACATAAAGAACAAAATCATTACTGGCAAAGTCAACAGATAACCGTCAAATCGGTCGAGAACACCGCCATGGCCGGGAATCAATTGGCTGCTGTCCTTGAAACCCCGACGACGCTTCAGCGCGGATTCAAACAGATCACCGAGCTGCGCCAGCAGCCCGACCACCAAACCACCTGCAATGACTTTTGGCCATGATAGCCTCACTCTCTCGCCATTGATGAAAAAATCCAGATCAATCATCTCCATCGGGCCGAATAGCAGCACCGCGGCTAGCAGCGCCGCCAAAATGCCACCAAGCCCCCCCGAAATGGTCTTGTTCGGGCTAATTTTGGGCGCTAGCCGCGGCCCTCCCACTGCCCTGCCAACAAAATAGGCAGCGCTGTCGCAGCTGGCGATCACCAGCGCCAGCGCCAGCAGCAGAAAACGTCCCTCCGGCACCGCTAGAACAAAGCTGCCACTGGCTACGCAGGTAACCATCAGGAAACAGAAATCACCAATCTGGCGATCACCGGTCCGGCGGACAAAACCAATTCTGCAGATTAAGGCAAGGCCAATGACAAAGGCAAACATTGTCTGCAGTGACCAGGCATAGCTATTGGCAGCAAACGGCCAGATATTGATCAGCCCGCCCAGCAGCAGCAGCATGGCTAGCGGCAAACCACTTAAGCCCACCATATGACCAAATTCTCGGAACATCAGCACAGAGATCAGCAGAAATATGATCTGCGCCAGATTGGCCGAATACCAGAAAGCAGCGATCAGCGGCAGCAATACAAGGAAACCAAGAAAACGCTGGGCAGTTCCAGATAGAGTATTTGACTGGATCACCTGCACCTGTCCTTTACTGCAAATTTTGTGGCGGCTCGACGGTGCTGTTCATCTCGCCAAGTGCATCACCGCCAAAACGCCGTTCGCGCCTGCCAAACTCATCAAGAGCCCGGCCAAGATCGGCAACCGAGAAATCCGGCCAATAGACAGGCGTGAAATGCAGCTCCGCATAAGACAGATCCCAGAGCATGAAATTTGAAATTCTGTATTCACCACCGGTGCGGATCAACATGTCAATCTGCGGCAGCATTGAAGAGCTCATCCGCGATTTGACAAGATCCTCATTGATTTCCGCCACCGTTATGATGCCATTGGCGACTTCCTCGGCAAGCAGGCGCGCCGCATCCATGATTTCCTGCTGCCCACCATAGTCAATAGCGATTGTCAGGTTCAACCCGTTGTTGCCGTTGGTTCTGGTCTCCACGTCTTCAATCAGCGTAATAAGATCATCTGTAAGCCTATCGCGGCGGCCAATCACCCTGAATTTGACACTTTCCTTAAGCAGTTCTTCGGCGTCCGCTTGCAGAAACCGCCGCATCAGCATCATGAGCCCGTCAACCTCATTTCGTGGCCGTGACCAGTTCTCTGCGGAAAAAGCAAACACAGTAAGCCATCTGACCCCGCTATCATATGCATATCTAGAGATATCCTTCAGCGTATCTGCCCCGCGGTTGTGACCACGCAGTACATTCAATCCCCGTTCCCGGGCCCAGCGCCTGTTGCCATCCATAATGATGGCAAGATGATGCGGTTGCTCTGACATCTGTTATCCTGTTCTCCCTGCCTGTCGCTTTTCAGTCAACTACCAACCAAGATCCACGGTCACTCCGGATCGTCTAGCCTGTGCCATCACCGTGGTTTTAGTATCGATTGCAACCCAACAGTCAGAAAATAAGTTGCGTCAAACCTGTGTGATTTCCCTCTCCTTGCCCGTCAGCGTCTCATCGATCAGATTGACAAAGCTATCAGTCAGCTTTTGGACCTCACCCTCTTCGGCGTGCCGCTCATCCTCGGACAATAATCCGTCCTTCTCAGCCTTACGAATGGCTTCGATACCATCTCGACGGACATTGCGAACAGCAACCCGTGCTGACTCGGCATAGCGTCCTGCCACCTTTACCATGTCCTTGCGGCGTTCTTCAGAGAGATCAGGAATTGGCACCCGAATCAATGTACCCTCGGCCATCGGGTTCAGCCCCAAATCGGACTCACGGATGGCCTTTTCAACGGATGACGTCATCGAAGAGTCCCACACTGTTACCGTCAGGAGACGTGGCTCAGGGACCGAAATATTGCCAACCTGGTTAATCGGCATTTTCGACCCGTAGGCGTCAACCATTATCGGCTCAAGCATCGCGGTTGACGCACGCCCAGCCCGCAGCCCCGTGAATTCGGTTTTCAGGTTTGCCACGCTACCCTCCATCCGGCGCTTGATATCATCAAGATCATAGTCTGGCATGTTGCTCTCCCTGCTCCTGTCTAAATCTCCGGATCGGCCCCGAGTAATTACTTAACTGCGTGTATTAACCAGCTTTAATTCACGATGGTAAAGGCGCCTTCCTCGTTCAGTACGCGCTGAAAGCCGCCAGAATTCTGTATGGAAAACACCAGAATGGGAATGTTGTTCTCACGCGCTAGCGAAATAGCCGATGCATCCATCACCCGTAGGTCGTCTGACAACACCTGGAGATAGGACAGCCGATCATAGCGCGTTGCCGAAGGGTCCTTTTCAGGATCGGCCGAATAGACGCCGTCAACACGCGTTCCCTTGAGCAACGCATTACAATTCATTTCCAAGGCCCTAAGTGCAGCTGCCGTATCGGTAGTAAAAAATGGATTGCCGGTTCCTGCGGCAAAAATCACCACCCGGCCCTTTTCCAGATGCCGCGTCGCGCGGCGGCGGATATAAGGTTCGCACACAGCGCTGATCGGTAATGCCGACATCACCCTCACCGGCACATTAAACTGTTCCAGCGCGTTCTGCATCGCCAGCGCATTCATCACAGTTGCCAGCATGCCCATATAGTCTCCGGTGGCGCGTTCCATACCGGCAGCCGCACCCGAAACACCACGGAAGATATTGCCACCACCGATGACGAGACAGACCTCAACACCGTCGGCAACAACATCCTTGACTTCCCTGGCAACGCTGGCGACCATTTCGGTATCAATTCCATAGGCCTGCTGGCCCATGAGTGACTCACCGGAAATTTTTAACAGAACACGAGAGTATTTATGCGCCGTGCCTGTGGTTTCGCTGTCTACCATGGATTATCTCCCCGGGGCCTGGTGCTAGGACAGTTGTGCGGCCACCTCGGCTGCAAAATTTGTATCTTCTTTTTCGATGCCTTCGCCCAAATTAAACCGGACAAATCCTGTCAGCGCAATATCCGCACCGGCGTCCTTGCCAGCATTGGCAACAACATCGGCAATGCGTGTCTCGCCGTCAATGACCGATGTCTGCTCAAGCAGCACGACTTCCTGATAATATTTCTTCATCCGTCCTTCGACCATCTTTTCGGCAATTTCCTGTGACTTGCCAGATGCCTTGGCTTGTTCGACCAACACCTCGCGCTCGCGTTGTGCGGCCTCGGCGTCCAGATCATCTATTGAAAGGCTGGCAGGTGATGTTGCCGCAATATGCATGGCGATTTGCTTGCCAAGCCCTGTCAGGCTGTCGCCATCAGCCGTTGATTCCAATGCTACCAGTACCCCAATTCGGCCAAGCCCATCAGCAGTTGTGTTGTGCATATAGGAAACAACCGCACCATTCGAGACGGAAACGTGTTCCATCCGGCGCAGTGTCATGTTCTCTCCAATGGTTGCGATCCGCTGTGTCAGCTCATCCGCAACTTTGCGGCCAGTTTCTGGGAACTCAACCTCGCGCAAGGCATCAATGCCATCGGCATTTAGCGCTAAACCTGACAGCGCCCGAGCAAACTCCTGAAATTCAGTGTTGCGGGCCACAAAATCTGTTTCAGCATTGAGCTCGATGACCGCGCCCTTAGTGCCGTCAACGGCGATCGCCACAAGCCCCTCTGAGGCCACACGACCGGATTTCTTTGCCGCTGTTGCCAGCCCCTTTGTTCGCAGCCAGTCAATGGCGGCATCCATATTGCCACTAGTCTCACCAAGAGCTCTCTTACAATCCATCATACCCGCGCCGGATTTCTCGCGCAGTTCCTTGACCAGTGCAGCAGTTACACTCATTTTCCTGTTCCTATCAAAATGTGTTTCCAAAGATGTTGCGCCTGCACCACCCCCGCTCTGGAGATCGCTCTGGCATTACAAAAGTTCTCTAGCGCTGTTACGCTGAAGCCTCACCAGCATCAGCTCCCTCACCCTCACCGGAAGCATCCGCTGCAGCTGTTGCTTCCTCAACCGCTGCTGTCTTTTCTGCTGGCACGTCTGCGGGCACCGCCTCTTTGGCTGGCACGTCTGCGGGCACCGCCTCTTCGGCTATCGGCTCCACGATCGCCGACTCAAGTGGCGCCTCGAAGGCGGCGCCGGCGTCACCGCCGCTCTTGATCAGTTCGGTCTGCAGCCCATCAAGCACTGCCGCCTGGGCCAGCTCGCAATAGAAAGTGATCGCGCGCATAGCATCATCATTGCCCGGCACCAGATAATCAACACCATCGGGATTTGCGTTCGAATCCACGACCGCAACCACAGGGATGTTCAACCGATTGGCTTCCTGCACGGCAATAGCTTCCTTATTCGTATCAAGCACAAAAAGAATGTCGGGAAGACCTCCCATTTCCTTGATCCCACCAAGGGTCCGTTCCAACTTTTCCTGCTCGCGGGTCAGCTGGAGGATTTCCTTTTTGGTAAGCTGGTTGATCTCACCGCTAGCCATCCTTTCTTCTAGTTCACGCAACCGACGGATCGACTGCGAGACAGTCGCCCAGTTGGTCAGCATACCACCAAGCCAGCGGTGGTTGACATAATACTGGCCACAGCTCTTTGCGGTCTCGGCGATCTTTTCAGATGCCGCCCGCTTCGTGCCGACAAACAACACCCGTCCGCCGCGTGCCGCAACGTCGCCGATTGCTTTCAGCGCCGCATGAAACATTGGCATAGTCTGTTGCAGATCAAGGATATGGATTTTGTTCCGCTCGCCAAAAATATAAGGCTCCATGCGGGGGTTCCAGCGGCGGGTGTTGTGTCCAAAGTGCACACCAGCTTCAAGCATCTGGCGCATGGTAAATGTAGGGAGAGCCATTTCAAAAACTCCTGTTCTCCGGTTAAACTTCCATGACGTGAAATGAAAGGCCGTAGCCCTCACCGGATGGCATTGCTTCTGGAATTTGCCAGAGCTGCCGCACCTCATGTGTGAATTGCTTTGGTTCTTACGCTTGCAATCAGGTAAATGCAAGCCAAAACCACAAAACCTTTCCTCAACGCAACAGCACCTAAAACCTTTGCCAGTCTGTCTGCCGTCAGGATAAGCGGCAATCTCTGTCGCCGATCACAGTTCCCGCACATCAAGAACACCAGGGACACAACGCAAATTCTGCCGGAAATCGCCGCTCAGCTTATAATTTCCGGGCAGCGCTATGGATACCGCATGGTCTTTTATCATAATATTCAACTTGACCTCTGACTTGCCTGGGCCGTCAGCAACAAGCAAGTCCTTGATCTGCTCCAATGGTTTCTGATCCTGCACCCAGATCCCGACCCCGCCATGCCAAGCGGCTATTGCATCATCGAGCAGCTTTACACGCGCTGCTAGCAAGCGCGGCCCATTTTCCTCGAGCTTCAAATTGGCCGAAACCAGCAAGGGCTTTTCACTATCCAGCATCTCCATGCTTTCTGCTAGAATGTCAGAAAAGAAGGTCAGCTCAAAAACCCCTGTCTGATCGGTGAACTGAATAAAGGCGAATTTATTGCCCCGCTGTGAGACACGCACTTGTTTGGCTGTCACTGATCCTGCCAAATTGACCCGCGACTGCACCCGCCGTGCCTCGATCATGCTGTTCAGATCAGCTGACGAGATCACCCGCAACCGGCTCAACTGATTGGCATAGCCGTCGAGCGGGTGCGCCGACAAATACAGACCCAGCGCCTCAAATTCCTCTTTCAACCGGTCCATTGCCGCCCAGTCTTCGCAGGGTTGTAACCTGATCTCTTGGCTAGCCGCATCGCCGCCGCCAAACAAATTGTCCTGACTAGACTCTGCCTCCCGGCGCAGACTTTCGGCATGTGCCAGAAGCATATCCATGTTCTGCAGTAATTCGCGCCGGTTGCGGTGCAGGCTGTCAAAAGCCCCTGCTCGGACCAAATTTTCCATCTGCCGGCGGTTGCTGACCTCGCGCGGAATGCGTTTGAGAAAATCCATTAGGCTGGTAAATTGGCCATCAGTATGACGCAATTCAGCAAGCCGGGACATCGCGTCAGCGCCGACATTCTTCACTGCGCCCAGTGCATAGCGGATCGCCATTCCACCTCTATCATCGACTGGCTCCACATCAAAGCTAGACCCAGATGCGTTCAGATCCGGCGGCAGAATGGCTATTTCCTTTTGCTGGCATTCCTGTCTGAACACTGCCAGCTTTTCGGTGCTTCCTGCATCAAGCGCCATCGAGGCGGCCAGGAACTCAACCGGATAATTCGCCTTAAGATAGGCGGTCTGATAGGACACTAGCGCATAGGCTGCCGCATGCGACTTGTTAAAGCCATATCCGGCAAAGGCGGAAATCTGATCAAACACATCCGACGCTAGCTGCTCGCTAAGACCGTTCTGAGTTGCGCCACTAACAAAAATCTGCCGCTGCTGATCCATCTCGGCCTGAATTTTCTTGCCCATCGCGCGGCGCAGAATATCTGCTCCACCCAACGTGTAGCCAGCCAGCACCCGTGCCGCCTGCTGCACCTGCTCTTGGTAGATCATAATGCCATAGGTCTCGGCCAGCACCGGCTCAAGATCGGGATGCATGTAGGAAATCTGGTTTGGATCATGCTTACGCGCCACATAATCCTTGATGTTTTCCATCGGCCCCGGTCGATACAACGCGACAACGGCGATGATATCCTCGAATCTGTCCGGCTTAAGGCCGCGAAGCACATCCCGCATGCCACTCGATTCAAGCTGGAACACGCCAACCGTATCACCCTGTGACAGCATCTCGAAGGTCTTGGGGTCATCGAGTGGAATATCCGCCAAATCAATCTCGCCACCTTGTTTGACAATGAACTCGATCGCGCGCTGTAACACTGTTAGCGTTTTCAGGCCAAGAAAATCAAATTTGACCAGCCCAGCCTTCTCCACCCATTTCATATTGAACTGCGTCACTGGCATATCGGAACGGGGGTCACGGTAAAGCGGGACCAGCTCGCTAAGCGGGCGATCGCCAATCACCAGCCCCGCAGCATGCGTCGAGGCATGTCTATAAAGGCCTTCGATCTTCATCGACATGTTAACAAGATCGGAGACTTGCTCATCACTTCTGCGTTGCTGCCTTAACTCCTTCTCGCTCTCCAGCGCTTTTGCAATGGTCGTCGGATTAGCTGGGTTGTTGGGGATCAGCTTGGCGATCCTGTCAACCTGTGGATAGGGCATTTCTAGAACACGCCCAACATCACGGAGCGCTGCCCGAGCCTGCAGCGATCCAAAGGTGATGATCTGCGCCACCCGGTCCTGTCCATACTTACCCTGCACGTAACCGATCACCTCATCGCGCCGATCCTGACAGAAATCAATATCAAAATCCGGCATGGAAATACGTTCGGGGTTCAAGAAGCGTTCAAACAACAGCCCGAAGCGCAGGGGGTCAAGATCAGTGATTGATAACGCCCACGCCACTAATGATCCCGCTCCCGAGCCGCGCCCCGGCCCGACCGGAATATTTTGTCTCTTCGCCCATTGAATAAAATCTGCCACGATAAGGAAATAGCCGGGAAAACCCATTTGGTTTATCGTTTGTAATTCAAATTCTAGACGGTCGAAATAGGGTTTGCCGACGCTCTCACGTTTACATGCATTCATTTTTATTGTGTAGACATGGCGGTCCAGCCGCTTCGCTAGTCCCGCATGCGCCTGAAAGTCCAGCTCGTCGGATTCACTGCGACCCTCATCAAGGGTGAATGCGGGCAGAATTGGTGCCCGTTCTTCAGCCATGACACTGCACCTTTTGGCAATCACGAGACTGTTGGTGATCGCCTCTGGAATATCAGCGAACAGCTTCTCCATCTCTCTAGCGGTACGAAAATAATGCTGGTTAGAATAACGGATCCGGTCATCCTCAGACATTTTGCGTCCGGTGCCAATACAGATCAGCGCATCATGCGGCTGATGCATTTCCGGTGTGTCATAACGGCAGTCATTGGTCGCCACAAGCGGCAATTGCAACTCGACGGCCAATTCTAGAAGCCCTGACTCCGCCCTAGCTTCCTCAGGCAAGTCATGGCGCTGCAACTCCACATAGACACGCCCGGGAAACAGCGCCATTAGTGTTTCAAGGCGTTTTCTAGCCAATACCAGCCGGCCATCTGCAGCCGGTGCCGCAACAAAACCGGCCATGGCACCGCCTGACAGCACGAGCAACCCATCCGCATTTACTGCAAGCATGCCCATGCTTGCAGAGGGTTCGCTAGTAGCATCCGCGCCTAGTAGTGCCTGCGACTGCAATCGGCATAAATTTATATAGCCGGCCTCATTCATCGCCAGCAACACAACCTCACCGCAGCCAGCAGCATCGCTGAGTGTCATCTGCGTGCCAATGATTGGCTGCACACCGGCCGCTACCATAGCCTGAGAAAACTCCAGCGCACCAAACATATTGTTGGTGTCGGTAATCGCTGCCGCCGGTTGATGATCAACACTAACAAGTGCCGAAAGCTGTTTGATCCTTAGCGTTGATTCTGCTAGCGAATAGGCGGAATGTAGTCGAAGGTGAACAAAAGGCGCGTGCATAATGGTGATTCCAGGTCAAAAAATGGTACGACCCTCATGATACAATAATCACCTGCCCTAGCAACATCACGGGCAGCTAAATTGCATGCTTTGGAAAAAAGCTAGACAACCTCTATCGCACCATTACGGATCGTCAGCGTGCGATCCATAGTAATGGCGAGGCCGTGATTATGCGTGACGATCAGTGCCGCTGTGTGAGTGGCATGGACGATGTTGGCGATATGTTCAAACACCTCATCTGCAGTTTCTGGGTCGAGATTGCCGGTTGGTTCATCGGCTAGCAGGATACGCGGCGCATTGGCCACAGCCCTAGCAACGGCAACACGTTGCTGTTCACCGCCTGAAAGCATTCCAGGCCGATGATCGTGCCGGTTGCCAAGCCCAACCATGGCGAGCAATTGTTCGGCACGGTCATGTGCCGCAGCTTGCGTCAAGCCATTTAACATCTGAGGAATCATTACATTTTCAATCGCTGAGAACTCCGTCAGCAAGCGATGAAATTGAAATACAAAGCCAATATGGCTGCGCCTCAAACGCTCGCAGAACCGCTGGCTAAGTCGTGCTGTTACGGCACCATCGACAATAACATCACCACCGGTCGGCTTTTCCAAAAGCCCGGCAATATTTAGTAAAGTTGATTTACCACATCCAGAAGGGCCGACAAGCGCCGTCAGTTCACCAGCATGCAGGGACAAACTAGCACTACGTAGAACATCGATACGCTGGTCACCCTGCATGTAATGGCGCTGGACGTTTTTCATTTCCAGCAAAATTTGTGGCTTGGACATTGCTGGACCATTATTCATAACGCAGCGCCTCAGCAGGCGCAACACGCGCCGCCCGCCAAGCCGGATAGAGACTTGCCAAAAATGACAGACCCAGCGCCATAGCGATCACTAATCCAATCTCACCCGGATCGACCTTCGCCGGCAGCGTGGATAGGAAATAAATTTCTGCTGCAAATAAATCAGCTCCTGAAATACCTTCAATTAATCCCTGTATTGAACCGATTTTCCAGCAAAACAATAGCCCCAAAATTGTTCCGACCGCGGTCCCGAAAAGGCCAATACTTAAACCGGTCATTAGGAACACCCGCATCACCGCGCCACTGCTCGCCCCCATTGCCCGCAACACGGCGATATCGGCATTTTTTGAGCGAACTAGCATGATCATTGATGAGATGATGTTAAAGGCGGCAACCAATATGATCAGCGTTAAGATTAGAAACATAACGTTGCGCTCCACCCGAAGTGCATTGATGAAAGAGCGGTTGCGCTCCAGCCAGTCAAAGGCGCGCAGGCCGGGCGCCAGATCCTCGGCAACAATAGCGCGAAGTTCCGCGATATGCTGCGGGGCATTAGTGTAGATTTCCAGCCCCGAAGCACGCTCACCAAGGCCAAAAAATTTCCCTGCGACCTTGAGAGGCATGAAAACGAAACTCGAGTCATATTCATGCATTCCGACGTTGAAAATGCCGGCAATTTCAAAGCGGCGGCGTTTTGGCAGGGTACCAAAGGCCGTCGCCTCTCCCTTGGCCGCGGTCAATGTGATCACGTCACCGGTTTTCAAACCCATCTTGAAAGCCATCGTCTCGCCAATCAGCACGCCGCCCGAATCTCTGAATCTTGCAATTTCCAGCTCTTCAAGTGCATTCCACAGAGGCTTTCGCACCGCGAGATCAGACCAGCGGACACCTCGCACGACAGCGCCAAGATTAACCGTATTAGCCGTGACCATCGCTTGCCCCTCGATCTGCGGTGTCACCGCAATCACTGTTGGCATTTCGGCCAGTGACAATGCCAGCCTGTCAAAATCCTCAATGCCGCCTGATTTTGCCGCATAAACGGCAACATGACCGTTCAACCCGAGGATCCGCCCAATCAATTCGGCACGGAAACCATTCATCACTGACATTACGATAATCAGAGTGGCAACGCCGAGGGTAATACCAGCAAGGGAGAACCAGGCGATTACAGAAATAAAACCCTCAGCCCGGCGGGAACGCACATAGCGTGCTGCCAACATTCTTTCTACTGGTGAAAAAAACAGCCGCATTTTTCCAATCACTTCACAGACGCCACCTATCGCGGCAACGGATTAACCAAGCACCTTGATGACCGCAGATTCAGGCGAAATTTCGACGGACTCGCCACTTTTCCTGTGCTTTACCTCGACTAAACCATTTTCTATGCCCCGCGGTCCGACAACAATCTGCCACGGAATACCAATCAAATCCATGCTTGCTAGCTTTGAGCCAGGACGCTCATCTCTATCATCAAGCAGTGGGTCAAGGCCGGCCTTAACAAGTTTTTCATAAAGATCCTCAGCGGACTTGTCACACACTGCATTGCCCGGTTTCAAATTTACTATAGCGGCGCCAAATGGAGCCACCGATTCAGGCCAAATAATGCCCTTTTCATCATGGCTCGCCTCGATGATGCCGCCAACAAGGCGCGATACGCCAATGCCATAGGAACCCATATGCACTGGCACCGGCTTGCCATTGGGGCCGGACACGGTGGCACCCATGGCAGTTGAATATTTTTCACCAAAATAAAAAATATGGCCAATTTCGATGCCGCGCAAAGTCATTAGATCCACGGAATCGATTGGGCAATTATCGGGATCATGCTTTTCATCCGCCCGGGCATACAGCGAGGTGAACCGATCAACCACCGGCTGCAGATTTTGATCATAGTCAATATCTGTAACAAAATCGGTATCGAGCCAGTCCTTGTGGAAATACACACCGCTCTCACCAGTTTCGGCAAGAATAATGAACTCATGACTCATGTCACCGCCAATTGGACCAGTGTCAGCTTCCATTGGTATAGCTGTTAGGCCCATCCGGGCAAATGTTTTCAGGTAGGATACAAACATCTTATTATACGCTATGCGCGCATTGTTGGAATCCAGATCGAAAGAATAGGCATCCTTCATCAGGAATTCGCGACCGCGCATAATTCCAAAGCGGGGCCGTACCTCATCCCGGAATTTCCACTGGATATGGTACATGTTCAGCGGCAGCGCCTTGTAACTACGTACGTGCGAGCGGAAAATATCAGTGATCTGCTCCTCATTTGTTGGCCCATACAGCATGTCGCGGTCATGCCGATCACGGATCCGCAGCATTTCCGCCCCATAATCATCATAGCGACCCGATTCCTGCCATAACTCGGCTGGCTGGATTGTTGGCATAAGAATTTCTAGCGCTCCTGCTCGGTTCTGTTCGTCCCGGACAATATCCCCAATTTTGTCCAGCATCCTCTTGCCGAGTGGCAGCCAGGAATAGATCCCAGCGCTTGACTGTTGGATCATGCCGGCGCGCAGCATCAACCGATGCGAGGCAATCTGCGCTTCCTTCGGAGTTTCTTTCAACAGGGGCAGAAAATACTGGCTCAGGCGCATTACACTTTCCTTCGAATAGCCATCTCTTAAAACAGAAGGACAGCAGGTTGGCGACGGGTGACCGCCTTTTCAATGCGCCAATCTAAGGGCCAGCTCGCCTTAACGCAAGACTGGCATACCGGCAGTTGCAAAAACATCATCAACCATATTTTGGCTAACATCGGCAAGCTGTGACGGCTGCCAGCTAGCGTCGTTTGTTTTGTCGATCAACACTGCACGTACGCCCTCGACAAAATCCGGCCGCGCCGTCATTTTGATGGCAAGCTGAAAATCCAGCGCCAGCGCATCAGGCAGTGTTGTGATCGCCTCCGCCTCCTGGAGTAGCCGCAAATAGACGTGATGCGTCATCGGGCATTTCTCTGCCAGCGCCTTTGCTACCTCCACCGCCACCCCGTTACCCGTGGTCTGCGCTAAATCGACGGCCCGCCGCTGAATCTCACCGAGATCACTATCACTGAAAATATGCTCAAGCACTACCTGCATTTTGGGTAGGTGCGCGGCTCCAGGATCGCCGCGAAACCTATCGATCACAATCTCTATCTGATTTGTTTCGCACCGCATCAGCGCATCTTGCAACTGGGCCATTTGTGAAGCCGGAGTCATCGCTTCGGCTAGTCCCAAACGCAGACAGTCAGCTGCACCAAGAAAATGCCCGGAAATCCCTAGATAAAGAGCAATCTCGCGGGGACAGCGCCCTAAAAATAGACTTGCACCTGCATCGGGAAACAACCCAATGGCCGCCTCCGGCATCGCTAGCCTCGTCGCATCACTGATCACAAAATAACGACAGGCCTGCGCCAATCCAGCCCCACCACCGATAACCAATCCGTCGGCCAATGCTATCACCGGTTTATCAAATTCTGCAACCGTAACATCCATCATATACTCGGCACGGAAAAACGCAGTAACGCTGTTCTTGTTATTCTCAGCGATGTGGCTGTATACCTCTCGAACGTCACCGCCAGCAGAAAAAACCCTTGCCGCCGAACTAGCAATCACCACATGGCCAACGCGATCGTCGTCGCGCCATAACTGCAGCTGACGGGTAATTGCCGACGCCATTTGCGTGTTAATTGCATTCAGCGCTGACGGCCGATCAAGATAAATAAGGCCGGCCTTGTTTTCCAGTGAAAATCGCAAAGATTGCAACGGTTCGGATAGGTGCATTGATAAAATTCCTCCTTCTGTATATTTAATAACCTCAGTACCACACTAAATTAGCCTATCGGAGATGGCATGAGTAGAGGCGAATATCCAGCCACACGAATGCGCCGCAACAGGATGAAGGCATTTTCCCGCCGTCTTGTTGCCGAGAATAGCATCAGCATTGACGATCTGATCTGGCCCTTATTCGTGATTGAGGGTTCGGACAAAATCGAACCTGTTGGTTCCATGCCTGGCGTCAGCCGCTTGTCGATCGACCATCTCGTCGAGCAGGCCGGACTTGCTCTTTCCCTCGGCATTCCGGCAATTGCTATTTTCCCCTGCATCGATACGGCGCAAAAGGATGCCGCAGGATCGCTGGCCCGCGATGATAATAATCTAGTCTGCCGCGCCGTTGCTGCCGTAAAGTCAGCACATCCAAACATTGGCATTATCTGTGATGTTGCGCTTGATCCGTTTACTGATCACGGCCATGACGGAGTGCTTGTTGATGGCCAAATTCTCAATGATGAAACTGTCGCGGTTCTGTGCGAACAAGCAGTGCATCAGGCAAATGCTGGCTGTGATATAATCGCGCCATCTGATATGATGGACGGACGCATTGGCGCGATCCGGGTTGCCCTTGATAGGGCTGGTCATCAAGATTTGCAGATCATGGCCTATGCGGCCAAATACGCATCAGGTTTCTATGGGCCGTTCCGTGAAGCCGTCAATGTCTGCAACAAGCTTAGTGCTAGTAGCAAAGCGACCTATCAGATGGACCCGGCAAATAGCAACGAGGCGCTGCATGAGATTGCGCTTGATTTGGCTGAAGGTGCTGACATCGTTATTATTAAACCGGGAATGCCCTACCTTGATATCCTGCACCGTGCGAAAACCGAATTTAGCGTTCCCTGCGTTGCCTATCAGGTTTCAGGGGAATATGCGATGCTTTGCGCCGCCGCCAAAAACGGCTGGCTTGACCGTGATCGGGTTATGCTAGAGTCCATCCTTGCCTTCAAACGGGCCGGTGCAGATGCAGTTTTGACCTATTTCGCCCCCGAAATCGCCAAAATTTTACAGAAATAAGCGAACCCAAATCAATTTCTGGCTGGTAATGGTATTACCAATTCTCAATACTATGTCGCCGCGAAATGGGCAGGAAAAGCGCTCGACACTATAAGCCTGCCAAAAAATCCCCTATAGTTGCCATCTTGGCTAGAGCTACAGTCATAAGCTTAGAAACCAAAGGTCAGCAATTTGTACCGGAGAGAATTAATGACTGTTACCGCCGAGAATATCCGCAATGCCGCCAAGTGTCTCGAGGGACAGATCCTGCCCACCCCGTTTGTCGATGCCCCTATGCTATCCCGTACCCTCGGCTGTGATCTGGTTCTCAAGCTCGAATGTCTGCAACACACCTCATCTTTCAAGGTACGTGGTGCCTATGTCGCTATGAAAGCGCTTGACTCTGGCCAAAGACAGCGCGGCGTGATCGCTATGTCAGCTGGCAATCACGCGCAAGCTGTTGCCTTTCATGCCCAGCGAATGGGTATTCCCGCGGTTATTGTGATGCCAGCGCAAACGCCCTTTGCAAAAGTGGCCCGTACCCGGAGCTTTGGTGCCGAGGTCGTCCTTGAAGGCCGCAATCTGAACGAATGTGAAAGTACCGTTGGTACGCTAATTGAACAGCGTAAGCTTACACTGATTCACCCCTATGACAATGAATTAGTGATGACTGGGCAGGGAACAGCCGGCCTCGAGATGCTCACTGACAGGCCTGATCTCGATATTCTGCTGGTGCCAATTGGTGGTGGCGGATTGATTGGCGGCATAGCCACAATTGCCCGCGACATGAGGCCCAATCTAAAAATCTATGGCGTCCAGACCGAGCTCTATCCGACAATGAAAATGGCCGTTGCAGGCGAGGAAATTGTTTGCGGCGGCGAAACACTTGCCGAGGGAATCGCAGTGAAAAAGCCTGGCGTAGTTACCAAACCCGTTGTCAACAAACTAGTTGATGACATCCTGTTGGTACATGAACAATCTCTTGAATGGGCGGTTGGCGCGCTTGTGGAACAGCAGCGTGTCGTCTCGGAAGGTGCTGGCGCTGCCAGTATTGCCGCCGTCTACCAGTATCCAAAACTGTTTTCCAACAAAAATGTAGGCGCTGTGATCTGTGGTGGCAATATCGACCCTCGCTTACTTGCTTCAATCCTCAACCGAAACATGGCGTCCGATGGTCGGATAGCGCGTTTGCGAATTGATATTTCCGATGAGCCCGGAATGTTAGCTGCAATCACTGCGTCCATCGGGCGCTGTGGCGGCAATATTGTCGAAATCTACCACCAGCGCCTCTTCTATGATGTGCCGGCAAAATTGGCAAAAATTGACGCTGTGATAGAAACCCGCGGGGCAGAGCATGTCGACGAAATTATCGCCGACTTGCGCGCGGCAGCTTTCATAGTCAACCAGCTTGATGACAGCACCGGCCACTGACCGACTATCTATCCATCAGTTTACACCCAACGCATATCGCACATCCAGCAGCTGTGAAAGTTTCGATCTTGCCGCTGTTCATGTAAACAGGCATCATTGACTTATGGATCAGGACAAACGCCTTCATTTTGCAACCCCTCTCCAGCTCCGCCTGAGCATGAGCAGTGAGTGTCCCTACTTGCCAGGCAGGACAGAGCAGCGCGTTGCTGTTGACCTCAATGAAAATCCTGCTCGTCACGATCAATTAGCGCGGGCCGGCTTTCGTCGGGTCGAAAACTGGGTCTACAAACCAGCCTGCCCAGCCTGTAATGCCTGCCTACCATGGAGAGTCGACTGTAACGCCTTTCGGCCAAGTCGCAACATGGCAAGGATATGGCGTACAAACGGTAACTTAAAACGCTCAATGGCACCAATCCGGCTGGTCGAGGATCATTTCACGCTGTTCGACCGCTACATCACCTCTCGCCATGCTGATGGTCAGATGGCACAGATGACCCGCAATGAATTTATTACTATGATTGAAAACAGCCCGATCGAAACATTAATGGTAAATTACTATACATCTGACGAGCGTCTTATCGCCGCGGTTCTGACCGATGTTCAGGGTGATGGTTTGAGCGCAGTCTATTCCTTTTTCGACCCCGACGAAAATGCACGCTCGCTCGGCACTTTCATCATCCTCGATCTGATTGACCGCTGCTGTGAGGCAGAACTTCCTTGGCTGTATCTCGGCTATTATGTCGAGAACAGCCAGAAAATGATGTATAAAGCCCGCTTTCAGCCAGCTGAGGTCTATCGCGAAGGTCGCTGGCAGCCCTATTTAATACCTGATCAACAATAGTTTGAGGGCAGCTATGCTTCAGGTGAAGCGAGCGGGACGCGGAAAGCCTGTTGGTGGCAATTTGCCAGCGCCACCACGCCGACCTTTCCATGGTTCAAGGTCGGTTTCGGTCCGGGTCCTGCCTCCACCCGCCTGCCACGCAAGCCCTTTTGCGCTTTCGAAGACAGTCACATCGGCCAATCCGCCGTCCTTAAAACGCTGCAGGATCACCCCGCGGCCACGGGTCATTTCCGGCACCTCTTCGACCGCAAAGACAAGCATCTTGCGGTTGACTCCAACCGACGCAACCATGTCACCCTCGACCGAACAACAGGCCACGGCCCGAGAATCACCGGGCACATTGAGCACCTGTTTGCCACTGCGGGTCTGCGCCAACGCTGCCTCTGTCTCGACGATGAGGCCATGTCCGGTGCTTGCTGCAACCAACAGCTTTTTGCCATTCGCCCGCATCAGCCGAACAATATCAATATCTGCCGGTAGATCGACCATCAAACTGACCGGCTCGCCAAAGCCGCGTCCACGCGGCAACTTGTCTCCCGCTAGCGTGTAGAACCGCCCATTTTCGGCGAACAGTAATATTTTGTCGGTGGTCTCGGCATGCAGGAAAAAGCCCGGGCCGTCACCTTCCTTGTATTTGAATTTAGTATCCAGCTCGAGGTGGCCCTTCATAGCCCTGATCCATCCCTTTTCCGAACAGATGACGGTAATTGCCTCGCGCTCGACGAGGATTTCATTTGGATCAAAATCAATTTCTGGTGCGACAGCACATTCGGTAAGACGTTTATCTGATTTCATAAAAAAAGATTTTATATTATTGATTTCTTTTGTAATTTTTTTCCATTGTAGCCCTTCATCGCGTAACAACGCCTCAAGACCTACCTGCTCCGCAATCAGTTTGTCACGCTCTGTGCGGAGCGCCACTTCCTCCAGTCGTCGCAATGACCGCAGGCGCATATCTAGAATCGCATTGGCCTGGGTTTCCGTCAGTTCAAAACGTTTCATCAATTTTTCGCGCGGATTGTCAGCCTCACGGATGATGACAATCACCTCGTCTAAATTAAGGTAGACGATCAGATAACCCTCAAGCACCTCCAAACGGTCGACAATCCTGCTAAGCCGAAACTGCGTGCGGCGCTGCAGTACCACGCGGCGATGCGCTAGCCATGCATTCAACGCGCCGCGTAGATCCAGCACACTGGGTCGGCCATTGCCATCGAGTACATTCATATTGAGCGGTACCCGTGTTTCCAGATCAGACATCTTGAACAGGCTTTCCATCACGATTTCAGCTTCAAGCCGGCGTGATTTTGGTTCCAGAACAATCCGTAAATCTTCTGCCGACTCATCACGGATGTCACCAAGGAAGGGCAGTTTCTTCGCCTGCAGCATTTCGGCAAGGCGCTCAATCAACCGCGATTTTTGGACCTGGTAGGGTATCTCGGTAACGATGATCTGCCACGCACCGCCCTTTTCTTTTTCTATGGACCATTTTGCCCGCACCCTGAAACCGCCACGGCCTGTAGCATAGGCCTCACGAATTGACGCCTGCGGTTCGACTATCACGCCGCCCGTAGGGAAATCTGGTCCCTTTACATATCTCAGCAGCGTATCGACCGACACATTTGGATGTTTGATCAGATGCAGCGAAGCATCGGCCAGCTCGATCACATTATGCGGCGGGATCGACGTGGCCATACCAACGGCAATTCCCTGCGCCCCGTTCGCCAGCAAATTGGGAAATCCAGAAGGCAATAGGCAGGGTTCTTCCGACTCACCGTCATAAGTCGGCCGAAAATCAACCGCGTCCTCGTCAATGCCGTCGAGCAGAAGCCGGGCCACCTCGGTCATGCGGGCTTCGGTGTAGCGCATTGCCGCAGCGTTATCACCGTCGATATTACCAAAATTGCCTTGCCCGTCGACAAGCCGGTAGCGCATCGCAAACTCCTGGGCAAGTCGCACCATCGCATCATAGATGGCAGCATCACCATGCGGGTGAAATTTACCCATGACATCGCCGACCACACGCGCCGATTTCTTGAACCCTTCCCCGGGATCAAGTTTCAACTGTCGCATCGCAAACAATAGCCTTCGATGCACTGGTTTCAATCCATCGCGCACATCGGGCAATGACCGCGAGGTAATTGTCGAAAGCGCATAGGCAAGATAGCGTTCACTCAGCGCTGAGGAAAAACTAGTGTGGACAATCTGCTCGCCAGGATTGGTCTTTACATCATCTGTCATGAATAGCGTCTCAGGGTCATGCGGGAAGATTTCAGATCACTGCCGACGACATCGCCAATTTTCCGAATATTCAAAAGCCATTAACTTTATATATCGTCTAACCACCATATATGCCAGTCACGATATCGGCCAAACGTCGCCGTTGCGGTGGAATATCCTGATTATATGCGCCGAAAAGCCGGCGCGCCAGAAAATGCCCGGTGAGTGACAGGCCGGCATCGTAATCATGCCGGTTGCAGGCAACACCCCCGAGGAATGTGGGAAGCGTCAGCATTCTATTAACAAATCCACCGGCCTGCCCTGCGGCCACGGCACTTCCTGACCGCGGGCTGACATAGGCTAGCTGATCAGTTGTGCCACTGGCTGCACAGCGGGTAAGATCAAGTTGGAAGCCAGCTGCATTTAGCAATCCCAGCTCCCACCGAATATAGCCCTCAAGCCAGCGGTTGCTGCTGTCATCGATTGAGATCAGATCAAGCAGGACATTTGTTCCGACAAATAATTCGGGCTGCGCCTCACGTTCTGGCAGACTGCCATCTAGCAATGCACAGACCGACGAGAGACCAGCCAGCCGCAAAGCATCATCCAACAAAAGCGCTGGAATTGATTGCACAAGCTCAAGCTGCATCTGGCCCAATTGTTCGGATAAGCGTGCCCGCCAGGCAGCCCGCACCCGGTTACCAGGCTGGAGAACGCCGCGCATGCGGGACGATGCCCCCCCACGCACCAGTCCAGTATGTCTACCTGCGTCGGCTGTCAGTACGGTCACGACAACGCTTCCTTCACCATGTGGTCGTGTTGACAGAACCAGCGCGTCAGCCTGCCATTCAGGCATCGTAATCGAGATCCCACACTGAATAACGCGCCGAGTCATTCATCCAGTCCTTGCGATATTTCACATGGCTGAACAGATGGATACGCTGGTCAAGCGCCGCCTCTAACTCCTTTCGCGCGGCAGTGCCGATCCGTCTTATCGACTGCCCATTCTTACCCAATATGATGCCGCGATGCCCCTCGCGGGCGACAAAGATTGACAGATGCACTTCTGCGCTGCCATCCTCACGATCTTCCCAACTGTCCGTCTCGACTGTCAACTGATAAGGCAGTTCCTGATGCAGATTCAAAAACAGCTTTTCGCGCAGGATTTCCGCCGCTAGTAGCCGCAACGGCATATCCGACAGATCGCAGGGATCGAACAGATAAGGGCTTATCGGCATTTTTTCTGCAAGCCAGCCCTTCAGATCATCAATGCCATTGCGGGTTTCGGCTGACACCATGAAAATTTTCTCGAACTTATACAGTTCTGCCATCTCGCTGGCGCGTGACAGCAGTCGTTTGTGCGGCGCCAAATCGATCTTGTTCAGCACCAGCGAGGCAGGCCGACCACTCTCGGCCAGCTTTTCAATAATTTTGAGCGTATCCCCATCCGGCTCGCGCCGCGCGCAATCATGGACCAGTAGAAGCACGTCACCGTCTTCAGCGCCCTGCCAGGCGGCATTGACCATGGCCCTGTCCAACCGCCGTTTGGGTGTAAAAATGCCCGGGGTATCAACAAAAATGATCTGGGCTGCATCATGCATGGTAATACCCCGGATGCGGCTTCGCGTGGTCTGCACCTTTGGCGTCACGATTGACACCTTCTGACCGATCATAACATTCATCAGTGTTGATTTGCCAGCATTGGGCGCTCCGATCAACGAAGCAAACCCGGCTTGCGTGGGATCGGCCGGGGTCGCATCCTGCAGATTTATGCCGTCACCGTTCATTATCCCGTCTTTCCTTTTTCCTGTTGCGGTACTGTAATTAGCTGTTCAAGCAACATAGATGCTGCCTGCTGTTCAGCTAATTTGCGATTGCCAGCCGTTGCCGACACCGGCACCATTCCATCGAGCTGAACCTCGTAGGTCATTTGCGGCGCGTGGTCAGGTCCTGTCCGTTCAACCAGTCGGTATTTCGGCAGGTCAAGCCCGCGTTCCATTGCCACTTCCTGTAGGCGGGATTTGGCGTCTTTCTCACGATGGCTGATTGGCCCGGTTTCAAACGACCAATATCTGCGAATAAAGCTCTCCGCGGCGTGGATACCGGCATCAAGATACAGTGCAGCGATTAAGCTTTCGACAACATCCGAGAGGATCGAGTCATTCTGGCTGACATCCATTCCTGTTTGCGCCCTGATAAGAGGTGCAAGGTCAATTTCACGGGCAATTTCAACGAGAGCTGATTGCCGGGCCAACGCATGCAGCCGCAGCGACAACTGCCCTTCATCATCATCCGGACAGGAATGGAAATATTCGTTTGCGAGAACCAGGCCGAGCACCCTGTCGCCAAGAAATTCCAGCCGTTCATAATCTTGCCCTGTTGAGGCGCTAGCATGGGTCAGTGCCACCTGCACAAGACCTCTATTTCTGAATACATGCCCAAGCGCCACCTCAAGCCGGTCCTGGCACTTCTCGTCCCCGGATTTCTCCCTGCTACGGCTCCGCGTCAAGTGATTCGGTCTCCCAACCGCCCATAACGAATAGCAAAGGGCCATTTCCAAATTTCCCAGATCCGCGCACTGCTGTTATGGCTGTAGAACAGCCGTTGTGCCTTTCCAATTAAATTCTGCGCCGGCACCATGCCAACTGCGGATGTTCGGCTGTCACGTGAATTGTCACGATTATCACCCATCATAAAATAATGTCCGGGCAATACCGTAAACATTACGGTATCATCAAGGCTGCCCCGATCGCCCATCTCCTGGATTAGATGTGTCCGTCCGCTAGGCAATGTCTCCTGATAAACGCTATAGGACATTACAGAGACACCATTGGTTGCCGTTCCCTCGCCCACGTGTCGGCGCTCGACGGCCGTACCATTAATGTGGAGGATACCACCCTTGACCTGTATCCGGTCACCCGGCAAGCCAACAATCCGTTTGATAAAGGTTATAGATGTCTTGTTTGGCTGGCGGAACACGGCGATATCGCCACGTTCTGGCAGGCTCTCTGCAATCCGCCCATCAAACGCGATTAGCCCAAGCGGAAAGGAGTAGCGGGAATAACCATAACTGTATTTGGAAACGAAGAGATAATCACCAACAAGTAGTGTCGGCATCATCGATCCAGAAGGGATATTGAACGGCTCAAACAAAAATGAACGAAAGCCAATGGCGATCAGCCCGGCAACGCATATGGTGCGTAATGGCTCGAATCTGCTCTCTTTTTTCTTAACGCTCATCTTCCAGTTCCACCTAATTCTTGCGGCCCGTTTGACGGCCCTGCTGAGATAACCACAAAAGCCACCGCATAGGGTGGCTCGTCACTTAATGACAGATTTACCGAGGCCTTATACCCGTCGGGGGTGACCGCCTCAAGCGCCCTTTTGCACGGGCCGGACAAAGTCAGAACCGGTGCACCACCGGCAGCGCTCAAAATTTCTGCGTCATGCCAGCCAAATCCGGCCACCGGGGCGGCCGACAGCGCCTTGTAAACAGCTTCCTTAGCGGCAAACCGCTTGGCAAAGAAAAGGCTTTCATCGGACCGGCTACCAGCGAGAGCAACTTCGGCTTCAGTAAAAATCCGCGCGCGAAACCGGTCATTGAATTTCTTCAACGCCGCCGCAATCCGCCGCGCGTCGCAAATGTCGGTACCCACGCCAATTATCAAAGTGAAGAACCCTGCTTTCTGCCCTGTTTCATGCACGCGCCGACTGCATCAACTGCCGCATTTTGGCAATCGCCGCAGGCAGACCTGTAAAAATGCTTTCACCAATCAAAAAATGCCCAATATTCAACTCGACTATTTCCGGTATCGCCGCAACAGCGCTGACCGTATCATAATCAAGGCCATGGCCCGCATGACACTCCAGTCCGAGGCTTTGCGCCAGCCTTGCTGCTCTGGTAAGCCTTGCCAACTCATCGCTGCGCCCTACGGAGTCATGGCAATAGCGGCCTGTATGCAGCTCGACGATGTCAGCACCAATGGCCGCTGCTGCCCTGATTTCCACCTCACTTGCCTCGATGAACAGGGATAGGCGAAGCCCCGCCTTCCTAATTGGAGCGAATAATCCCATCAATCGTACCTCATGACCCGCAACGGCCAGACCACCCTCAGTTGTCACCTCCTCGCGGCGCTCCGGCACGATACAAGCGGCATTAGGCATAAGTTCAACAGCCAGCGCCACCATTTCCTTGGTTGCCGCCATTTCAAAATTTAATGGAATGTTGATCGCCGCCCTGATCGCCGCCATGTCAGCATCTCGAATATGGCGCCTGTCTTCACGTAGGTGTGCCGTTACACCGTCAGCACCGGCGTTCTCTGCCATGATTGCCGCTCGGACAGGGTCAGGGTGTGAACCACCACGCGCGTTACGAACGGTCGCTACATGGTCGATGTTCACCCCAAGTCGCAAAGCCTGCATCGAGCCGTCACTATTGTGATCCATCTGATCACTCCCGTCGTTCATTTCTGTTCCGTTGAGGTCGTCTTTATTGCATTATCTTGGCTGTCCCGCTCAATCTCAACAGACACATCATGGTTTTGGCCAGTCCCGTTCTTGCTAACAACCTCAGTTTTTGGCATCTGAAAATATCTGCGGTTCCGACCCTCGGCCAGTCGACGCGCTCGATGCTCCCGCCACCATGTTAGTGCCCAATAGGCCATACCAAACGTCGCGAACCACGCAACAACGCCCATAATAAGCCCGCCCATCATCATCGGCAGCAACAACGGCATAAGATTGCTTAATGGGTCTGCTAGGATCTCGCTGATCGACAAATCTACATTTGGTGGCATCATGCCTAGTCGCACCACCCCCCAACTACCTATTGTAAAATCAGCACTGATGATAAAGGGAAAGGTCCATGGGTTGCCAACTATCGTACCAATCGCCGAAGCAAATATGTTCCCCCGAAGCAAATAGGCCAGAAATGCTCCAAGCAGAAAATGAAACCCGATGAACGGCGTGAACGAGACCGAGACACCGCAGGCTACGCCAATCGCAATCGACAGCGGACTTCCAGGCATACGTGCAACGCGTTGCAACAGATACGAAAAAAGCCGCCTAAAACCGCGTTCCGGCCAAATAACGCCCCGGATTTGCGTCATAAACGATTGTGAACGCCGTCTTCTGAACATTAGCAAACCTGATAATTTTTGGCCATTGCCATCAGGCGTTTGCCGCCCGATCTACACTCTCTACATACTTGTTAGTCTGCAGAACTGCAATAATCGTGCGCATATGTTCCACATCTTTTACCTCAAGATCGAGCAGAATATGGAAAAAGTCTGGATTTCTATCCGACAGCCGGATGTTCGAAATGTTGCCACCCTGCTGGCTGATTACTGCAGCGACTGAAGCAAGACTGCCCGGCTCATTAGACAGCACGGTGTTGAGCCGCCCATTGACCATCCGAGTGGTATCATCCTCCCAATCTACATCAAGCCACAATTCTGGCGTATCGTTAAATTTACTCAAAGTTGCGCATCCGATGGTATGGACTGTCACTCCTTTCCCGGTTGTAAAAATACCAACAATTGACTCTCCCGGCAGTGGATGGCAGCAACGCGCCATCATCACCGCTGTCCCGGAATTGTCACCCCGAATGGTGAGGCTTGGTTTGCTGTTTTTCCTCGGAGTATTTGGCGGAAAAGCACCACCTTCATCTGTGACCACATCAGGATATAACTTTTCAAGCACCCTCCGCGAAGACAAACGGTCCTCGCCAACAAGAGCAAATAAATCTTCAAGCCTTGTAACGTCAAATGCGCCTAGCGCCCGTTCAAGCGAACGACTGCGGAACGGCTTGCCATGCTCACGAAAGGTTTTCTGTATCAAGGCTTTGCCAATGCGGCTGAACTCGCTGGCGCGCTGGGCCCTGATAAAACGACGAATAGCCGATTTTGCTCGCCCGGTTAAAACAAAGCTCTCCCAATCTGCCTTCGGCTTGGCGCTAGGTTCGGTCAAAATTTCAATTTGGTCACCGTTTTCTAGTTCGGTGGCAAGTTGTCTGGTCTTCCCATTAATTCGCACACCAACACACGTCTCGCCAATTTTCGTGTGGACAGCAAAAGCGAAATCAACTGCCGTTGCTCCTTTCGGCATCGCTATCAAATCACCGCGCGGGGTGAAACAGAACACTTGGTCCTTGTAAAGATCGAGCTTTGTGTGTTCGAGGAATTCATCGGCACCGGCCTCTTCATCAAGAATTCCGACAAGCTCCTGTATCCATTTTATTTTACGTGTATTCATCTCCTTTGCCGAGTCCTTGTAATTCCAATGTGCTGCCACACCATGTTCGGCGATATTGTGCATTTCTGGTGTTCTAATCTGCACCTCGATCTTGTGATTTTCCGGACCAATAACGCCGGTATGCAGTGATTGATATCCATTTCGTTTTGGGGTCGAGATATAATCCTTGAACCTTCCCATAACCGTCGGGTAATTCAGATGCAACTGGCCAAGCGCGCGATAGCAGTCATTAACATCGGGCACCAGAACTCGGAACGCCATGATGTCAGCTAGTTGATCCATCGACACTTTTTTGCGCTGCATCTTTACCCAGATCGAATAAGGTGTTTTCATCCTCCCATTTACGCTTGATTCAATGCCAATCTGTTCCAGCTTTGATTGTAGCTCGACACTAATCATAGGGATCAGAATTTCGGACTCCGAAATCATAAAATCAAGACGGTTGATTATCCCCTGCCGCATCTCGGCGTCTAGCACCTCAAACGCTGTGTCCTCAAGTTCGTTTTGCAGACTCGTAACCCCAATCCGCTCAGCAAGGGGAGCAAAAATATCCATTGTTTCGCGAGCAATCCGTCGCCGCTTTTCTTCCTTACGGATGAAGGACAGCGTTCGCATATTGTGCGTGCGGTCTGCCAGCTTTACTAAAAGCACCCTCACATCCTCACTCATCGCTAGCAGCAATTTACGGAAATTCTCGGCTTGCGCGCTGCTTGGTGAGGATTGGATAGCAATACGCGACAATTTCGTCACGCCATCGACTAACTGCGCAACGTCATCACCGAACTGTTCGGCAAGTGTTGGCAATTTGACGCCGCAATCCTCGACTGTGTCGTGCAGAAGAGCAGTAATAACGGTATCGACATCAAGGCGCATATCAATGAGCAGATTTGCGACTGCAACCGGGTGCGTGAAATAAGGCTCTCCAGAGGCGCGCAACTGACCATCGTGCGCTGTCTTGCCAAGCTCAAACGCTTGTTCGAGGCGATTACCATCGATATACGGATCATAACCTCGTATTCGATCAATCAATGAATTTGCTGTTCCGATCATTTCCGCCAAGCTGGTTAAGGACGCTCAGCCTTCACGTTTATTATGACGCAACAATAAATGGCTGAAGAAGCTTAATCTTCGCCCTGGATTTCTGTTAGGTCAACATCTTCAAAACCCGATGTTTCCAGTTCTTCGCTGCTACCAATGTGTATACCGGCGTCTTCTGCCTCTTCACCGGCATAGTCACCGACCATTTCTGACAGATCCACTTCGGCGACTTTTGCTGCATCATCCTGGACTTCCTGCTCTTCCCGCACAGATAGACGCTGCAACTTTTGAACCAGCCCATCCTGTAAAACATCGAGATCGACGGTCTCTGCTGCAATCTCGCGAAGTGCGACAACTGGATTCTTATCATTGTCGCGATCTAATGTCGGCTGATCCCCCTTTAGGATCCCGCGCGCGCGCTGGCCCGCTGTCAGCACAAGATCAAAACGGTTGGGAATTTTTTCTATGCAATCTTCAACTGTCACGCGCGCCATGTGGTTCTCCATTATGTTGAGTCTGATACACGAAGAGGCCAGTCACAACGTAATGTGAGTGTTTGCCTGTATCTGCAGTTTATATAGTCCAATTGTTCAAAGGTGAGCTTCGGTTCAACGAAATACAGCAATTCAGCATAACTGGCAATAGTGCTTATCATTGGTTTTGCAGTTAGCAAACGTTGTCCGAATCACTATCACCAATCGGTCGAACCAACTGATCATTGGGCAACGCCGCGATGAGCGCGCCAAGGTCGCTGCGGGTGATTGGGTGATGCCAATCAGGTACTACATCGCGCAATGGCAACAGAACGAAGGCACGTTCATGCATACGCGGATGCGGTAAGGTTAAACTCTCACCGTCGGTCACCATGCCGCCAAAATCGACTAGGTCAATATCTAGAACGCGCGCCTCGTTCCGCAAATTGCGGGTGCGCCCAAACCGGGCTTCAATTTGATGCAGCACCAAAAGAGTGGCCGCCGCTGTTAACGACGTTTCGGCGACAATGACAGCATTGATATACCAAGGTTGATCAGAAATGGGCACTGGCGCTGTCTCATACCATCGAGATTGATCAAGAACTTGGATATCATGCCGTGCAAGTTGCCCGATTGCCGCATCGCACCCCTGTTGCAGTGTCTTATAGCCATTGGGCACAAGATTGCCGCCAATTCCAAGGATAATTCGGGTAACAGGAGGCTTCACTGATTTTCTCTTAATAAAAATGACAGGCCACAAATTGACAGGAGCATCAAGCTTGGAAGGAAATCATAATCTCTAAAGGTTGTTGCGCTGTTCGATTTGACTGGATAAACAAGGTGACATATTTTTTTTGTTGTCTGTTGTAACTTCATAACACCGAATCTAATAAGTTTTTCTATTGAACTCAATTGAATAACCCGTCTGTAAGATTTATACGACTGACTTTCTTTAAATAGGTAAGACATGACAGTGACCAATGCCAACGAGCGTACCGCTCTCTTTATTGATGGGTCTAATTTCTATGCTGCTGCTCGGGCGCTTAGCATGGATATTGATTACGCCAAAATGCGCGCTTTCTTTGCCGAGGACACTAACCTCCTACGCGCCTACTACTACACCGCTCTGCCAGAAGATCAAGAATTCTCGCCGCTGCGCCCACTGATCGACTGGTTGGACTACAATGGCTATGCCGTAGTCAGCAAGCTGACGCGTGAATTTACCGACCCTGACTCGGGAAAGCGGCGGGTCAAAGGGAATATGGATATGGAACTGGCACTCGATATGTTGAAGCTTGCACCACATATCGACCACGCGGTACTGTTTTCTGGTGACGGAGACTTTTGCCGCTTGCTTGAGGATGTGCAGGGCATGGCAGTAAAAGTGACGGTGGTATCCAGCACCAAGACATCACCACCGATGGTCGCCGACTCGCTTCGACGGATGGCCGATGAATTCATCGAGATGGAGAGCATTCGCCACCAGATTACCCGTGCGATCCGGCAGAAGTCGGAAAGCAGCGACGAAAATGGTGATTGATCAGCGTGTCTTAAAACATATGACAGCCGTAGCCAAGTTTACCCCACCCCCACCTAATTGTGACAAATGTCCGCGCCTTCGCCGTTTTCGCAATAAGTATCGTCATAGCCACCCGCATTGGCACAACGCGCCGGTCAATGCTGTCGGCCCATTTTCCGCGCAGCTTTTAATTGTCGGTCTGGCGCCAGGTCTGAAAGGTGCAAATGCCACTGGTCGACCATTTACCGGGGACTCTGCCGGCGGTTACCTTTATCAGATGCTTAATCGTTTTGGATTGGCGACTGGCACCTATAGCGGTCATGCGGGTGATGGGGTGATACTTCATGGTGTGCGCATCACAAATGCAGTCCGCTGCGTCCCGCCACAGAACAAGCCCATCGCCTCAGAAACCAGGTCATGTCAGTTCTTTTTGATGCGTGAAATTTTAGCGATGACCAACCTTCGGACTATCCTTGCTCTTGGCAAATTAGCCCATGATTCTGTGCTTCGCTGTTTTAACTGTAGATTAGCCACCTACCCATTTGCCCATCAAAGCAACCATCTGATTGCCAGCAAATATCGGCTAATCAGCTCTTATCATTGCTCGCGCTACAACACTCAGACTGGACGTCTGACCGATGCAATGTTTACAGCGGTGTTTACAGACATCACCCGCGCGATGAGCACGCAGAAAAAGTATGATTGAAGGCGTTCAGCCCTTGGCGCGCAGCAGCCGAGCCTTTTCCCGACCCCAATCACGATCCTTTGCCGCCTGCCGCTTATCCTGCTTTCTGCGTCCCTTGGCCAGACCGATTTGCAGCTTGGCAAGGCCACGATCATTGAAATAGAGATTCAATGGCACCAACGTCATGCCCTCACGCCTGATCAGGCCCAGCAGCCGGCTCCGTTCCTTCACCCTGACCAACAACTCGCGCGGGCGCTTTGGCTCATGATTGAGCCGAGCTGGCTCATAAATCGGAATGTTGGCATTAAACAGCATCAATCGGCCCCGATCCTCGCCGGCATATGATTCGGCAATGCTAGCACGGCCGGTACGCAGTGATTTGACCTCGCTGCCCTGCAGGATTATGCCGGCCTCAATACGGTCTTCGATTTCATATTCGTGACGTGCCTTGCGGTTTTCCGCAATTCTACCAGTCGTAATATGTCCTGTGGCCATTTTCCGCCCCTAACCGCTCGTCACCTGTCACCTGTCTCTACGATGACAGATCAGCAGTAGCTTTCCTATGTCAAAAGCCCAGCGCTGACCAGAGCTGCCTTTACCTGAACCTTACTGTCATCCGCGATCTCACACAAAGGCAGCCGCGTTTCCGACCCGCAAATTCCTAGCAACCTAGCTGCATATTTCACCGGTCCCGGACTTGCCTCACAGAACATGGCGTCATGCACAGGCATTAGACGCCGGTTTAATTCCTGTGCATTGGCAATGTCACCGGCGCGCCACGCATTGTGCATATCGGAAACCTGTCGTGGTGCAATGTTAGATGTCACCGAAATCGCGCCATGTCCACCAGCGGCCAGGTAAGGAAGCGTTGTCGCGTCCTCTCCCGACATCTGCGAAAACCCATTGCCAAACAGAGTGACCAGCTTCGGTGGACGGGCAACATCACTTGTTGCATCTTTGATACCGCTGATATTTGGATAATCAGCCGCCATCCTTGCCAGCGTGTTGTCACTAACACGGACAATTGAACGTCCAGGGATATCATAGACGACCACCGGTACCTCGACAGCCCGGGCAACTGCAGTGAAATGGCAATAGAGACCGTCCTGCGTCGGCTTGTTGTAATAAGGGCTCACGATCAACACTGCGTCTGCGCCCGCCTTGGCGGCGTGTTCGGCAAGCCGCACGGCCTCGGCAGTGCTGTTTGAGCCAGCACCGGCAATCACAGGAATACGGCCAGCCGCCTGTTCAATGCAGATCTCAATCACCCTGTCATGTTCGGCATGCGAAAGAGTTGGCGATTCACCGGTGGTACCGACAGGAACCAGCCCATTGGTTCCACTCTCAATCTGCCAGTCGACAAGTTTTCGAAACGCGACCTCATCCACCTTGCCATCGGCAAAGGGTGTGATAAGAGCGGTGTAGGAGCCGGCAAATTGCGGTGTTGCGTTCTGATCTGTCATTGTCTTTTCCATTTCAGGAGTGAATGGCTCACCCGGTGTGGCCTTCGCCCAAAATAAGCGGGTAACAGGGCAAAAACAACCCGGCAAAATAAACCCCTGGCAAACCGTGATGGACAATTGTCGACGACAGCTTCACAGTCTAAAATTGGAGTCGTTGACGATTTGGGGTTTGACGGGAGCAGCCAGTGATGACAGATGAGTTTACCGGTGTTGAAGCAGCCAACAGACTCGACCTCGATACCATCGAAGCGGCGGCACAGCGCATTGCACCACATATTGTCACGACACCTCTTCTGGAATCACCTAGGCTGAACGACTGGCTTGGCTTTCGGCTGTTGATCAAAGCTGAAAATCTGCAAAATACCGGCTCTTTCAAACTGCGTGGTGCGAGCAATGCCATCTGGTCACTAGATGATGATGTAAGAAAGGTATTCGCCTATTCCAGTGGCAATCATGCGCAGGGCGTTGCACACGCCGCGACAACCCGCGGCCTGCAGGCGACAATTCTGATGCCGGAGGATTCACCCCGGGTCAAAATTGCGGGAACGCGCGCCTTTGGTGGTACCGTCATCACATATGATCGCTACGTCGAAAATCGTGAGGACATTGGTGAGCGCATAGCTGCCGAAACCGGTGCTATTCTCATCCGTCCCTATGAGGACACGCGGGTCATTGCCGGACAGGGAACCGTAGGGCTTGAAATTGCTGCTCAATGCGCAGCGATGGGCGTCACTCCCGATCATCTGGTCTGCTGTTGCGGTGGTGGTGGCCTGATCGCCGGCATCAGTACCGTGCTTCGCGCCAAAATGCCCACCACCCAAATATGGGCGGCGGAACCAAGTGGCTATGATGACACCATTCGGTCACTTGCGTCCGGCAGACGCGAACGTGCCGACACCTCGCACCATTCGATCTGCGATGCTATTGTCACACCGCAGCCGGGTGAGATGACCTTTGTGATCAATCAGAAAACACTTGCCGGTGGCTTTGCCATTGAGGACTCCCTGGCCCTTCAAAGCATGGCGGTTGCCTTTGATCACCTAAAGCTGGTAGTCGAACCCGGCGGTGCAGTGGCGCTGGCAGCGGCGCTAGACCGCAGACTGCCAAAGGGTGCTAACATTATTGTTGCCGTAATCTCAGGCGGCAATGTGGATGCTGATATTTTTGAACGCGCGCTGGAGACTCCACCACTGCTGTAAAATTCAAAGCCACCAATCCATAAAATTTCGCTTTCACTTAAACCTGGAACAGGCGATAACAGCCACCAGCCTGCAATCGGATGTCAGCCATGAGCACGAACCAGAACTTCCGCAAAATCAGTTTTGTACTTGGCGGTGCCCGATCCGGCAAATCACTCCATGCTGAAACATTGGCAAAAACGCAGCACAACGCACCCGGTCAGCTTGTCTATCTTGCCACAGCCCAGATTTTTGACGAGGAAATGCAGACCCGCATTGATCTGCACAGGCAACGCCGGGGCGGCGAATGGGTGCTTGCCGAGGCACCGATAGACCTCGTGGACACGCTTCGCAGCTTTGATCATCCAAACAATGTCGTTCTTGTCGACTGTCTGAGTGTCTGGGTGACAAATCTGATCATTAACGGGCATGATGTTGCTACTGCGCGTGACGGGCTGATTGCACATTTGGCGAAAAGCATTTCCTCACTAACGTTTGTGGCGAGCGAGACAGGCCTTGGCATTGTCCCCGACAACGAATTGTCACGTCAATTCCGAGATGAGAGTGGTCGTTTGAACCAGATGGTCGCCGCAGCGTCAGACGATGTCTTTTTCGTAACAGCGGGCATTGCCCAGAAGATAAAACCATAGCGGTTTGCGTATCATCCTTTCCAATCGTCAATGAGCGTATGATGTCCTCGTTTGCTTCTTCCAATCATATAACTGAAATTATTGGTAATCTACCAAATGGCTCAGTGGTCACGATGAAAAAAGCGCGTGAACGTCAGGCACAATTGACAAAGCCACCGGGATCGCTTGGCAAGCTCGAGGATATCGCCGTCTGGCTGGCCGGATGGCAGGGTGTGGCAGAACCCCAGATTAACAATGGCCAATGCCTAATTTTTGCTGGCAGTCACGGTGTGGTGGCAAAGGGCGTCAGCCCCTTTCCTGCCGAGGTGACAACGCAGATGGTGATGAATTTCGAAGCAGGAGGCGCTGCAATCAACCAACTCTGCCGCGAGGCTGGATTGTCTCTGACCGTGGTGCCATTGCAACTTGACGTTCCAACAGGAGACATTTCCGAGGGTATGGCAATGACGCCTGATGAGGTGATTGCCGCGATGAATGCCGGCGCTGACGCGCTTGATGACAGCTGTGACTATCTAGTTGTTGGCGAAATGGGCATCGGCAACACAACTGCAGCTGCAGCATTGACGATGGGTCGATTTGGTGGTGACGCTAGCAGATGGGTAGGCCCTGGCACAGGCCTTGATGCTGAGGGTGTTGCCCATAAGGCAAAAATTGTCGATCAAGCCTTCGCCAGACATGGCCGGCTCAATGGCGACCCTGTGTCGCTGCTGGCCCATTATGGCGGGCGTGAGCTGGCGGCAATCGCTGGAGCGGTTCTGGCAGCACGCATGCGCTCAATTCCGGTGATGCTTGACGGCTTCATCAGCTCGGCCGCGGCATCGGCACTGACGGCAGGCAACCGGCTGTCGGTACTGGATCATTGCGAAATTTCTCACATGTCGGCTGAACCAGGCCATTTACAACTTGCCGTTGCCCTCCATAAGCAACCGATCGTCGACCTTAACATGCGCCTAGGTGAAGGTAGCGGCGCGGCAACTGCAACATTGCTGGTGCGCGCAGCCTTGGCAACACATAATGGCATGGCAACTTTTGCCGAAGCAGGAGTCAGCAAAGCATAATGGCACCACAGACGAAAAAATTTACGGACCAGCATGCAGAAAAGACTCAGCAGAAATACAGGGGACCGGGCAGCATTTCACAGCCTCCGCTGGCTGATCTTGCTGCTGCCTTTTTGCTGTTGAGCCGACTCCCGGTGTTTTGGCATAACTTTGACCATGATTCACCGCCTGACTTTATTGCTGCCCAATGGGCGTTTCCCGTCGTTGGCCTTATTGTCGGTAGTATCGCCGGGCTAGTTTTGTGGCTGGCCATTTCGCTTGATTTTCCTTTGATTGTCGCCGCCACACTTGCACTGGCCGTTATGCTGGCAATTACCGGTGCAATGCATGAAGATGGCCTCGCTGACACTATTGACGGATTTGGCGGTGGCGGCGACCCCAAGACCAAGGCGAGAATCATGCATGATAGCCACATTGGCAGTTATGGGGTCATGGGGTTATGCCTCTCGACCATTGCTCGTGTCGGGTTACTGGTCGCACTAGCAGAACATAGTGAAGGCTGGTCGCTCGTCATCATCATGGCTGTTGTTGGCGCGGGCGCCCGCTTTCAGGTGCTTGCTATGCTGCGGCTCTATCCCATCAGCAACTATGCTAAACTTGGAATGCTGACTGGCCAGCCAAATGTCAGACGCGGCCTATTAGGGATGGCAATATGGGTTTTGCCATTGATGATAGTTGTTCCCCAGATCGGTGTTATCGCGGCAGTCGTTGGTGCAACCGCTATAAGCCTATGGCTCGGCAAGCTTGCCGTCAGCCAGATTGGCGGGCTTAGCGGCGATGTCATGGGAGCGTCGATCATTCTTGGTGAAATCAGCATTCTCAGCTGTGTCATCATTGCGCTCACGGGCGGATATGGCATATGACGCATCCAGCGATTACCGACTTCTATTTCATTCGGCACGCACCGGTGATCAAACGCGAGGGACATTTGCCGCCGCACGACCCGCCCATCAAGAGGGAGCCCTATAATCTGGAACCGCTGAAGGCACGGCTGCCTCAAAATGCCGACTGGCATATCTCACCCCTGCTTAGAACTCGTCAAACCGCAGATCTACTGATGCCTGAACTTGTTCCGGGATCAGTGATCGTTGATGACAGGCTTATTGAAATGGATTTTGGTCAATGGCATGACCAGCCAATCGCAGAAGTTTGGGCCGAAATTGCCGAAGGTCCCCGTCACAATTGGTCATTTATAATGCCAGATACGCAGCCACCTGGCGGCGAGAGTTTTAACGCCCAATGCAAACGCATTGCCAGTTGGCTTGATGAAAGGGCGGCGCAACCCGCAACCAACCCTCAGATCATTATCACCCATGCTGGCGTGATAACCGCCGTTCTTAGTCATATTCTTAAGATATCGTCGCAACAGGCAATCGGCGTCACAGTGCCAAATTTAGCTGTTCTTCAAACCAGTTTGATGGAACCAGACAGAGCTACCAATGCTGGTGGTCCATGGCAGATGGTGTCTTTCGGCTAGCGCGTGTTGGCTATCTGCCAATACCTTTTTAAACTGTCAGCTGGCGGGTCCCGCGTGGATCAATCCACCCGATGGAACCATCACTTCGCCGGTGCACGACATTCAGGCCAAAATGGCCGGCATTGCGGAACATCATCATATTTTCGCCGCTCAGTTCGATCCGCATCACCGCCTGCTCAACCGTTAGCACCTCGATGTCGTAGGACAGATCGGCAACCACCGGCAGGCCGGCGGCCATCGCTTCCACGACGGCGATGGGAAACTGCTCCGACCGGCTGGAGAGCGCGAACATGTCGAACAGGCCGATCAGCTTGGCAGGCTCCGCCACGAAACCGGGCAGGTGCACGCGGTCTTCCACGCCCACGCGCTCCGCCTCGGCCAGCAGGGCATCGCGCTCCGGCCCCTCGCCCGCGATCACCAGTTGCCATTCGGGCGGCATCCATTCCATCACCCGCACCAGCACGTCGAGCTGCTTGACCGCGCGCAGGCCCGCCATGGCGCCCAACCAGAACTCGTCTTTGTGCTTGATGAGGCCGGGCAGGATGTCGCGCTTTGGCGGGGCGGCAAAGGCGCGGGTATCGATGCCGTTGGGAATGCGCCGCACGCGAGTGCGCGGCTGGCTCCATACGTTGAGAGCGATATCCTCAAGCTTGGCAGAGGGCACCACCAGCGCCGCCGTGCGGCCCAGCGCGATCTTGCGATACCAGTTGCGCCGCTTCTTCAGGCGCTTCGCCTCGTCCTCGTTGAAGCCATCCTCGTGGTGCACCAGCGGCGGCAGCTTGAAGGCATCGGCAAAGACCGTGTGCGCCATTACCGCATCGATCGCGCCCCAGTTGTAGGTGCAGACCAGGTCGTAGCCCCGCATCGCCTTGGCCAGTGCCGCCAGCCGGCCCGGCGTGGGCCTGCCCTGCAGCGGCGGGAACTTGGGCCACGAAACGCGCGCCTTCTTGCCCAGCATCGCTGCCGCGCCGCGCTTTTCCAGATCGCCCGAAACTATGGCGTGGTCCACTTCCTTGCCCCATTCGTTGATGAGGCGGACGTTGCGCAACTCCTTGCCCCCTGGATCGAAAGTGGAGTGCAGGTGCAGTATCTTCGGTGTCTTGCTCATGCCTGTGCCACCTTGGCCAGCAGCCACGCGATAGCCTCCAGCGCGGCGGGTTCTTCAAGCGTTGGTGCATGGCCGACACCCGGCACGGTGACGAGTTCCATGCCCTTCACTTCCTCCCCCATGCGGCGGAAAGTGGCATCCGACAGCAGGTCCGAGAGTTCACCCCGCAGGGCCAGCAAGGGCAGGCCCTCAAGAGACTTGAGCGCAGGCCACAGGTCCATGCCCAGCCCGCCGCCGGGCTGCGCGAACGGAAGGGCGATCTTCATGTCGTAGTCGTAGGCGATGCGCCCGTTGCCCGACACGCACATCAGCCGCTTGGTGTAGCGCAGCCAGTCCTCGATATCGAAACCGGGATAGATGTGGCTCGCCCCGTCGCGCGTGGCCCAGGCGGCGTGCATCCACGTTGGATAGCTGCGGCCCTGCCCCACGTAGTCGCGAATGCGGGCCATCCCGTCTTCCTCGATCACGGGACCGATATCGTTGATGACGGCTCCTGCGAATTTCACCCCCGCCTGCGCCAGCAGCATGGTGATGATCCCGCCAAGCGAGGTACCCACGGCTACCACTTCACCCAGGTTCGCCTGCTCGATCAGGGCAGTGACGTCCTCGATGTAGTGCGCAGGCGTATAGCTGGCCGGATCCTTGGCATAGTCGCTCTGCCCGCGCCCGCGCAGGTCTGCGCAGACCACTCGCCATTCCCCCGCGAAAGTCTCTGCCAGCGGCTCGAAATCGCGGGCGTTGCGGGTAAGGCCGGGGATGCACAGGATCGCCGGGCGGTCGGCCCGTCCCGGATAGTCCCGGTAATGCAGCGTCAGCCCGTCGCTGCTTTCCCATGTGCCTGTCGAGTAGGCCGCGTCGCTCAAATCATGTCCCTTTGTCCCGCGCGCCTTGCGGTGCGCCTTGCGAAGGGCCACTAATGGATTGATGCGACACGAACCGCAACCGGCCAAGTACACTCCCGACACACGAATCGAAGAGGTGGCGGATTTCCTCGCCGATCCGGTTGTTGCCGCCGACTTCCCGAAGCACGTGCTGCGCTTCCGCAATGAAAGGTGGGACAAGGCCGTGGGCCTGGGTTCGCTGTCGGAGGAGGACTGGCTGCGCCACTTCGGCAGGTTCGAACCACTTCCCGATAACCTGCCCAAGCCTCTCGCGCTCAGGTATCACGGCCACCAGTTCCGCGTGTACAACCCCGAAATCGGCGACGGTCGCGGGTTTCTGTTCGCGCAGATGAGGGACGGCGAAGGCCGCCTGCTGGACCTCGGCACCAAGGGCAGCGGCACCACGCCCTACAGCCGCACCGCCGACGGACGCCTGACGCTGAAAGGCGGGGTGCGCGAGATTCTCGCCACCGAAATGCTGGAAGCTCTGGGCGCGAATACATCCAAGACCTTCTCCATCGTCGAGACCGCAGAGGCGCTGGAACGCGGGGACGAGCCCTCCCCCACCCGCTCCGCCGTGATGGTGCGCCTCAGCCACGGGCACATCCGCATCGGCAGCTTCCAGCGGCTGATGGCGTTCGAGGAAAACGAGCACCTCGCCCGGCTGGTCGACTATTGCCTCGCCACCTATCCCGGCCCCCCGCCGCCCGAAGACGCGCCGGGACGCGACGAGCCTGCGATCCGGCTGATGCACCAGGTGACGGAACGGATGGCGGACCTTGCCGCCAGTTACATGGTGGCAGGCTTCGTCCACGGCGTGCTCAACACCGACAACATGAACATCAGCGGGGAAAGCTTCGATTACGGGCCGTGGCGCTGGCTGCCTCGGTGGGACCCCGGCTTCACCGCCGCCTACTTCGACCAGACCGGCCTCTACGCCTTCGGCCGCCAGCCCGAAGCGATCCGCTGGAACCTCGGTCAGTTCGCCATCGCCCTGCGCCCGCTGGTTGAGGCAGAGCCGCTGGTCGCCGCGCTGGAGCGGTTCGGCACGCTCTACCATCACGCAATGGCGCGCCGGTTCTGCTGGCGGCTGGGGATCGAGGAGCGCGGACTGGAGACCGATGCCGCTGTCATCAATGCTGCCGAGGGCACGATGCGGGAAGGCAAGATGGGGCCGGACGAATTCTTCTATCGCCATCGCGGCGGCAGGAACGCGCAAGGGGCGCTGGCAGAAGCCCTCGAAGGCAGCAGCCCTCTCGATTCCAGCCACGATTACTGGCGCGAGGGCGCACCGGAAACGATGCTGATCGACGAGGTCGAGACGCTGTGGTCCGCCATCGACGAGCGCGACGACTGGGCACCGCTCTACGACAAGATCGCCCGCTTGCGCCGCATGGGCGATGCACTGGGCGAACCGCCCGCTCCGCCTGCTCACGAGGGATGATTGGCGCTGCGCCCCCTGATTTGATAGTCTGCCGTGCAATTGCCGCATCCAATCAGGGGGAAAACCATGCGCAAGCTAGCAATCGTTGGTATCGCAACCGCCGCCATCGCCACTTCGGCCTGGGCCATCGAACCGGGCAACTGGGAAACCAACAGCCGCCTCGCCGATCTACAGCTGCCGGCAGACATGCCGCCGCAAGCGGCTGACATGATGCGTCAGATCATGGGCGGCGAAGGCATGACGGCGCAGAACTGCATCACGCAGGACCAGATCGACAATTCGCCCGAGCGCATCTTCGAGGAAACCAACGGCGAATGCCGTTACACCGAGTTCGACATGTCGGGCGGCGAAATCCATGCCGTGGCCCAGTGCGAGAGCGACGAGGGCACGATGGATATGACCATGGACGGGACCTACACAGCGTCCACGTACGACATGACCATGACGATGCGCGGGAACATGGGCATGGGGCCGATGACCATGACTTTCGATGTGACCGGACGCCGTCTTGGCGCTTGTGGATGAGAGGCGGGGCGAGGCCGGAGTTGACAATCCGGCCTGAACGATAAATCTGGTTTAAATTGAAACCGGTTTGCTGCGCGGGGATTTCCCTCGTGAGTTAACCCCACTTTGCCCGCACGCAGCAATTCTGTAAGCCGCGCGGGACGATCATCCTGAAGAAGGGCAGACCGCCTTGAGCCAAACCGCCGAACTCATCTCGTACGAGCCTGCCACCGGAGCCGAACTGTGGCGCGCACCCCACGGCGATGTGGACGAACTGGTCGACCGCGCACGGCGCGCATGGCCCGCCTGGGCGTCCGAGCCGCTATCGAGGCGTATCGAACTGGTGCGCCGCTTCGCAATCCAGGTGGAAAAGGACCAGGAGGCTTTTGCCCGGCTGATCGCGCGCGAAACGGGCAAGCCGCTGTGGGAAGCGCGCACGGAAGTGTCCGCCGTGATCGCTAAGGTCGATATCTCGATAAAAGCCTATTCGGAGCGAACCGGCCAGCGAAAACTCGACAGCGCGCTGCAAGGCTCTGCCGCGCTGCGCCACAAGCCGCACGCGGTCTGCAT
>CAJWKB010000004.1 GCA_913042065.1 uncultured Alphaproteobacteria bacterium
AGGGGCAATTCGAGGGGCGTGGCCTGCTCGATGTGGCAACTCACATCACGCTGCTTGACAAGGCAGCCGACCATGCCGACACACTTGGCAAGCTGGACGCTGGCTGGACCAGCTGGCAACAGGCAAAACGCAATCTGGCGCAGGCGAAGCAGGAATTGGACAAGGCGCGTGCCGACGAAGAATGGCTGCGCGATGCGGTGGCGCAGCTTGATGCACTGGCACCACAGGTGGGTGAGGAGGCAGATCTGACCGGCCAACGCGAAATGCTGGGCAATGTAGGCAGAATTGGCGAAGGTCTTGCCATGGCCGATGATGCCATCCTCGGCGAGGATAGGGCACAGACGCTTCTTGGCAAGGCCCTCGCCGCACTTGAACGGGTGGCACCATTGGCTGGTGGCGGGTTGGATCAGGCACTCACAGCATTGGAACGTGCCGACGCCGAGCTCACCGAAGCCAGCACTGCGATCAGCAGCGCGGCGCATGAATTGGAGGCAGATCCAAACAAATTGCAGGAAGTTGATGACCGGCTGCATGAATTGCGCCAGCAAGCGCGCAAACATGGTTGTGGGGTTGATGAGCTGCCAGAGATGCATAAAAGACTTGCCGAGTCGCTCGCCGGGTTGGAGGACTCAGCTGGCGCACTGGCTGGCCTTGCCGAAAACGAACGCCAGTGGGGCGACTATTATCGCGAAATGGCAAAAATCATCAGTAATAACCGCCACGCTGCTGCCGCGAGCCTCGATGCCAAGGTGATGGCTGAGCTTCCCCCGCTGAAACTCGAAAACGCAGATTTTATCACCACCATCATGCCACTTGCCGAGACACAATGGGGTCCGCTCGGAATGGATCAGGTTCGCTTTGAAGCGAGCACCAACAAGGGAATGAAAGCAGGCCCCATAGACCGCATCGCATCGGGTGGTGAGCTGGCGCGTTTTCTGTTGGCACTGAAGGTCTCGCTGGAGGATAGCGGCGCTGGCCGGACGTTGATTTTTGACGAGGTGGATTCAGGGGTTGGCGGTGCGGTTGCCGCAGCGGTTGGTGAGAGGTTGTTGCGCCTTGGCGCAGGTATGCAGACACTTGTTGTCACACATTCACCGCAGGTTGCAGCCAAGGGATCGCATCATATGCGTATCGCGAAAACCACCAGCGACAGTGGTGTTGTCAGCGGCACCAAGCCGCTGGATGCCATCGCCCGCACCGAGGAAATTGCCCGGATGCTGGCTGGGGAGAAAATCACGCCAGAGGCGCGTGCCGCCGCGGCCGCCCTGATGGAGGGGTGAATGGCCAAGGTTCCGGCACCAGATCATGAATTTGCCAGCATCAACGCGGGCACCACCGATCCCGGGCAGATGGATATGCTTGAGGCGGCGGATGAACTGGCGCTGCTTGCCGCCGCAATCGCCTATCACGACAGCCGATATCATGGCGCGGATGACCCGATTATCAGCGATGCTGTCTATGACCGGCTGGTCGCCCGCAATCGCGACCTTGAGGCCGCCTTTCCCAATCTGATGCGCGCCGACAGCCCATCCACCCGTATCGGTACGCCGGTTGCTGGCGGCTTTGGCAAAATCCGGCATGCGCGACCGATGCTTTCACTCAGCAATGGTTTCTCTGACGAGGATATCACTGATTTCGTTGCGCGCATTCGCCGGTTTCTGTCGCTCGGTGATGGTGATGAGCTGGCACTGACCGCCGAGCCAAAGATTGATGGACTCTCACTCTCGCTGCGCTATGAGCACGGTCGGCTTAAACAGGCTGCCACACGCGGCGACGGCAGCGAGGGCGAGGATGTCACGGCAAACATCATGCAGGTGAACGCTATTCCAAAACAGCTTGCCGGAACACCGCCTGCCATTCTTGAGGTGCGCGGCGAAATCTATATGGACCGCGAAGATTTTCTGGTGCTTAATGAGGCGCAGCAAGCAGGTGGAGGCAAACTGTTTGCCAACCCCCGTAACGCTGCCGCCGGCTCGCTCAGACAAAAGGATGTCAGCGTCACCCGCGGCCGCAAATTGCGTTTCTTTGCCTATTCGATGGGCGAATGCAGCGCCGAGATCGCCGGAACGCATTGGGAATTTCTGGCGACACTCGCGAGCTTTGGCTTTGCTGTAAATACGCTGTCGGCAAGGTGCCTTTCAGTTGCCGAGCTGCTGGACACACATATAGCCATTGGCGATGCCAGGGCGACACTCAGCTATGACATTGACGGTGTCGTCTACAAGGTTGACCGGCATGACTACCAGAGTCGGCTTGGCCAGGTGGCACGCGCACCACGATGGGCAATGGCGCATAAATTTCCGGCCGAACAGGCACAGACCATCATCCGCGCGATCGACATTCAAGTGGGGCGCACCGGTGCGCTGACACCGGTGGCGAGGCTGGAACCAATCACGGTTGGTGGAGTCGTAGTCTCCAACGCAACCTTGCATAACGAAGACGAGATCAACCGCAAGGACATCCGCATTGGCGATACTGTGGTGATCCAGCGGGCTGGCGATGTCATTCCGCAAATTGTTCGCGTTATTAAAGATCAACGGCCGACAAACAGCACCGAATACAAGTTTCCAGAACTCTGTCCGGTTTGCGGGGCAAACGCGATCAGACCAGAAGGTGAGGCCGTGCGTCGTTGCACCAACGGTGTCAGCTGTGACGCACAGCGGCTTGAATGGCTCAAACATTTCGTCTCACGTGACGCCTTCGACATTGAGGGGCTTGGAGCGCGACAGATCGAGCAATTCACTGAGCTTGGCTGGGTGGCTTTGCCAGCCGATATCTTTCGACTCCATGAAAGGCAGGAGGAGATCGCCACCCTTGATGGCTACGGCGAAATCTCCATCCGCAATCTGATGACTTCGATCAAAACACGGCGAACCATAGGATTTGAGCGGTTTATCTACGCGCTTGGCATCCGTCAGGTGGGACAGGCCACAGCCCGCATTCTGGCGCTTCACTATGACAGCCTGGACAAGTTGCTGACGGCTATTGCACCAGACGCGGACAGTGAGGCCGCGATGGCCGAACTGGTGGAGATCGATCAGGTTGGCGTATTGATGGCGTCTGACATCATCACTTTTTTCCTCGCACAGTCAAACCGCGATATGGTCATCGACCTTGCCAGCGAAGTCACGATCATTCCGCCGGACAGGCCGGAAGATGACAGCCCGGTAAGTGGCAAGACCATTGTTTTCACCGGTACGCTTGCCGGCATGTCCCGGGCAGAAGCGAAGGCACGGGCGGAATCACTCGGAGCGAAAGTCTCCGGGTCGGTTTCGGCAAAGACTGATTTTCTGGTCGCCGGGGCAGATGCTGGCTCAAAAGCCCGTAAAGCTGGCGAGCTTGGTGTCACCGTCCTCGACGAGAACGCCTGGCTGGCTTTGATCTATAAATGAGATCAAAGCGGTGCGCAGGCCCGGTGCAACCAGTCCTGCACAACCTCATCACCATCGAGCAACGGCATCAATAGCGCCTCAACCTGAGAGTGATACGCATCCAGCCACGCACGTTCAGCCTCATTCAGCATCGCGGTAACGACCAACCGCTTGTCGATCGGACAGTGGGTAACTGTCTCGAAACTGAGAAAACCAGCGTCATCAGGCGGATTGATGATGATAAGATTCTCGATGCGGATGCCCCATTCACCCTGTCTGTAATAGCCCGGCTCATTCGAGAGCAGCATACCGGTGACAAGCCGTTCCGTGCCACGTTTGGACAGGCTCGCCGGACCCTCATGCACCTGCATGATATGGCCAACGCCATGGCCTGTTCCATGGGCGTAATCCAGACCCTCTGCCCATAGTGGTCCGCGTGCCAGAACATCAATCTGCTGGCCTGTGCTGTCTGCTGGAAAGCGGGCACGTGCTACGGCGATATGTCCCTTGAGGACGCAGGTAAACGCGTGGCGCATCTCATCGCTGGGGGTGCCTATCGCCATGGTACGGGTAATGTCGGTCGTGCCACTGCTGTAATGCGCACCCGAATCCACCAGCAGCAGACTGTTACCGATAAGTGCACTGTCGGTACCCTCAATGGCGCGGTAATGGACAATCGCCCCATTTGGCCCCGACCCGCAGATGGTCTCGAAACTGGAGGAGATGAAATTTGGGTTTTCGCGGCGGATGGAGAGCAAATGCGCTGCAATCTCTGTTTCCTGCATCTGGCCGGGGGACACTGTCTCCAGCCATGACAGGAATCGTACCATGCTGGCACCATCCTCGATATGGGCGCGGCGCGTACCTTCCTGCTCAACCTCATTCTTCACTGCCTTGGCATGCATTACCGGACAGGCACGGCGGACCAGTTCGACAGCGCTGCCGTCGAGAATGTCATGAAGAGACTTTGGCAGGCTGGCCGCCTCAATCATCACTTTCGTACCGCTGGCATAACCCGCCTCCGAACCCAGCAGGCCCGCAAAATCCGTCAATGGCACAACCGACGCATCGGTGGCCAGATCATCCGCCATCACCGCCGCCAACCGCCCAGGTTCAGCCAGCAGGATCAGCCCATTTTCGCGGTGATATAGTGCATAGGCCTGCGTCACGGGCGTACAGGGAAGGTCACGGCCACGAATATTGGTCAGCCAGTTGACCGAATCTACACGGCTGAGAAAAATGGCCGTGCAATCAACTTCCTGTAATGCGGCATCCAACTGTTGCAGCTTTTCCGACATCGTCGCGCCAGCTGTTGCCCCATCGAGCCGAAACGGTGCAGACACCGGTGGCGACGGCCGGTCCTGCCAGATGGCGTCGACCGGATTGATATCGGTGCCAAGCAGCGTGGCACCAGCTTCCCCAAAAGTACGCGCCAACCTGTCGAAAGTGGCAAGCGTCACCAGCTTTTTATCAACGCCAATCGTCAGCCCGGAAACGGAAATTCCCTTCAGCCAGGCGGCAAGCGTTTCCTCGGGCATGGTGTGGGTGGTCCAATCTGTCTGATTGGTCTGGTTCGCCATCTGCAGCGTGTAGCGGCCATCGCTGAACAGGGCAGCACTGTCTTTCAGCACAAGGCCAAAGCCGGCCGAGCCAGTAAACCCGCACAGGAAGGCAAGCCTCTCATCACCTGCCTGAACCTCTTCACCCTGATACATATCCTCGCGCCCAACGAACCAGCCATCAAGCTGCTGTGAGACCAGTCTTTCGCGCAGAGCGGCGAGCCGCAGGTCATGCTGCTTTGTCTCTGCCATTGTGCTCACTCTTCCTGCGTTGCTATCGCGGCTGACCGACGACCATGCCACAGTCCTGGCATCGCGCCAATGGCCGCTGGCCGCATGACGATCACCGTCCAATCGCCGATGCGCAGCATCGTCCAGCACCGCAAGCCCTGTGCGGCATAGGCACGCTCGACCGCAACAGCCTGTTCATTGAGAATGCCCGAGAGAATCAACCAACCATTGGCCACCAGATAGGGCGCCAGATCAGGCGCCATTCGGCGCAGGGGGCCGGCGAGGATGTTCGCCAGAATCACGTCATAGGGACCGACCTGGCGCACCACGCGTCCGGCAAAGCCCGCCGAAACGACACAACGCATCTGCTGCGGGGCAATACCATTCAGCCGCGCATTGGCACTGGCAACGCCCACGGCAATGGGATCATTGTCCACCGCCATCACCCGTGATGATGGCCAGATTTTCCGCGCCGCCATCGCCAGAATGGCAGACCCACAGCCCATATCGAGAACCTTGGCCGGTGCGGGACGTGACAGCGCGGCAATCATCTGCATGGCGCGCAGACAGCCCTCGGTTGTCGGATGCGTTCCAGACCCAAAAGCCTGCGCGGCCTCAACCATCAGCGGCAGACTGCCAGCCGGTGCGGGCTGCTCCACATGGCTGCCATGAATCCAGACGCGGCCAATATGCAGTGGGGGAAAGGATGCCCTGTTTTCAGCCAGCCAGTCGCGCTGTTCGAGCAGGCCAATCTCCAGTTCGATGTCACCAAGGCCCAGAACACCAAGCGGTTGGTCAAGCATTGCCATGACAACCGATCTCTCAGGTTCAAAATCAAACAGCGCTTCAATAAGCCAGCGCTGATCGGCAAGCTGCAGGTGCGATGTGGCAAGGCTCTCCATCAATTCAGAAAAGACAGTCTCTATATGACCAGCCTCGCGGGTCGTCACACGCTCCGGCAGGGTGATCGTTACCCGATAGAGCGTGACATTCGCAGCTTGGGGATTTTGACTCTGCTGGGTCATGGGCTGGGTCATGGTTTACTCACAAAACCGGAGACAACCTTTTTGTGGCCGGCACGGTCAAAGGCGATTTCCAGTTTGTCGCCATCGACATTGATGACATTTCCCATCCCGAATTTCTGATGAAAAACGCGGTCGCCGATGGCAAAAGCGGTGCCGCTGTCCTGAGCGATGAAGCTGGGGTCGCTTGTTTGCTGCTGTCGGGCCGCCATGCGTCGCCATCCGGGGCCATAGCCCGACATCCCGCCAAAATGCGAGGCATCGGCAAGCTCAGCCGGTGTGGCGCGGCCAAAACCACCACCCATTGCCTGCATCCCCTGCACATTGTCCTCGATTATGCTGTCGGCAGGGAGCTCCTGCAGAAACCGGGATGGAATGGCCGACTGCCATTGTCCATGAATGCGCCGCGATCCGGCATAGCTTATATGAACCAGCTTGCGCGCCCGTGTTATGCCGACATAGGCAAGGCGGCGCTCCTCCTCAAGGCCAACAGCTCCGTTCTCGTCAATGGTCCGCTGGCTTGGAAAGATCCCCTCCTCCCAGCCGGGCATGAAAATGGTATCAAATTCAAGCCCTTTGGCGGCATGCAACGTCATCAACGTGACCTCACCATTCTCTGCCTCGGTGTCACCATCCATGACAAGGGCGATATGTTCAAGAAAACCAGCCAGCGAGTCAAATTCCTGCATCGCATTGACAAGCTCGGTTAAATTCTCCAATCGCCCCTCGGCATCAGGTGATTTATCCAGCTGCCACATCCGGGTGTAGCCGGACTCATCGAGGACCATTTTCGCAAGGTCGGCATGATGCATGCTGGCAACCGCATCACGCCACCGTTTGACATCTCTGATGAACTCGGTGAGCGACGTTCTGGCGGCTGGCCGCAATTCGTCAGTTTCGATCAGGTCAAAGGCGGCGGCCATTAGTGGCTTTTGCGAGGCACGCGCCTGAATGTGGATCGCCTGCAGGCTGGCCGCGCCCAGACCGCGTTTCGGCAGATTGACAATGCGTTCAAATGCCAGATCGTCGGCAGGCTGGGCGATCAGGCGGAAATAGGCAATGGCATCGCGGATCTCTGCGCGCTCATAGAATTTTGCGCCGACGACACGGTAGGGAAGGCCAATCGCGATGAACCGTTCCTCGAATTCACGCGTCTGAAACCCTGCACGTACCAGCACTGCGATCTGCGACAGGTTACCACCCTCTTCCATCATGCGCTCAATCTGGCTAGAAACTGTCCGCGCCTCATCGGCACCATCCCAATAGCCGTTGACGCGCAATTTCTCGCCCTCTTCGGCAGCCGTGAACAGGGTTTTGCCAAGCCGTGTCTCATTATGCGCAATCACCGCCGAGGCAGCGGCCAGAATATGCCCTGTCGACCGATAATTTTCCTCCAGCCGGACCGTTTTGGCACCAGCGAAATCGCTCTCGAATTTAAGTATGTTACCAACCTCAGCGCCCCGCCACCCATAGATCGACTGGTCGTCATCGCCGACACAGCACAGATTGTGTCGTGTCCCTGTTAACAACCGCAGCCACAGATATTGGGCGACATTCGTATCCTGATATTCATCGACCATGACATGCGTGATACGCGCCTGATACTCAGCCAGCACGTCCGGATGAGTCTGCAGAATGGTCAGCACATGAAGCAGCAAATCACCAAAATCCACGGCGTTCAGCGCCAGCAGCCGGGCTTGATAATCCGCATAGATTTCCCGTATGCGGCCATTGGCAATATCTCCGGCCTCGGCCGCCCCCACCTTATCCGGTGTCAGGCCACGGTCTTTCCAGCGCGAGATAAAGCCGCCCAGCATGCGGGCCGGCCACCGCTTGGCATCGAGATCTTTGGCCTCAAGCATTTGCTTCAGCAGCCGTGTCTGGTCATCAACATCGAGAATTGTAAAATCAGGCTTCAGGCCGACAAGATCAGCATGCCGACGCAACATTCGTGCCGCCAGCGCATGAAATGTGCCGAGCCACACCTGCTCGGCCATCGGGCCAACCATATTCGCCACCCGCATTTTCATTTCGCGGGCGGCCTTGTTGGTGAATGTCACCGCCAGAATGTTCCATGGCTTAGCCGTATCGGTCGCCACAAGTTCAGCCAAACGCGCAGTCAGCACGCGGGTTTTGCCGGTGCCTGCGCCAGACAGCACCAGCACCGGCCCATTCAGCGCCTGGACAGCTTCCTGCTGCGCGGAATTGAGGCCATCAAACCAGGGGCGATTGGGAAGTGATACATCGTTCATGACAGGTGCAAACTCGCAAATAGCCGCCGCATGGTCAACTTCCGAAGTGTCGCAATACAAGGAAAACAGAATCGCGCATTCTGCGGATTGGACCAAGGATATTGATGATCGCGATTGGAGAAATCACGATGGTGATAATTGGCCATGACACTTCATTTCGGCAAAACCCATTTTATACTTGTGATAATTGGGATATGCTCAGGAGGAATCAGGAAGTTAAGTGCGGAAGGGCAATGCGGTATTCAGTCAAAATCATTGGTCAGAAAATGACAAAATCGTTTTTCAGATTTTTCATTGCGGCTGTTACAATTCCGGCTCTCTCAGGATGCAGTCCGTTAACAGAAAACCAGCGCAGCGATCTGCGAGATCCATTCGAAAACGAAAACCGCAAGGTTTTTGCCTTCAATATGGGCTTTGATACTTATGTGGTTGAACCCGCCGCAGATGCGTATCGAACCAGTGTGCCAATAGGTGGTCAACGTGCCATTAGCAACCACATCAAATGGGCAGGAATGCCGTCGATAGCGATCAACTCTGCGCTACAGGGCAAGGCTGAAAATGCTGGCCTGGCCACTTTAAATTTTCTTGTCAATGGTCTGGCACTTGGATTTGCCGACTTGATGGAGGATGATACGCAAATAACCGAAGAAGATTTTGGGCAGACGCTTGCCGCTGCCAACGTGCCTGAGGGTTCCTTTTTGATGGTCCCGTTTCTCGGTCCTAAAACCACACGTAGCATTGTCGGCACCATCGGCGACATGGTGATGAACCCGGTTGGCACATTGGCCGTAAGTGGCAATTTGCAAACCGTCAACCAGCTGCGCGTCCCAATTACCGCGATTGATTTCCGCGCTCGAACCTTTGGCGCGTTCAACGATGTCAAATACAACGCCATCGATCCGTATTCGCGAGTCAGGTCGGTCTATTACCAGACAAGAGCCGGTATGCTGAAAGACAGAATAAGCTCTTCTATCGGTGCCTCTAAGAGCGATGACGAATTTGACGCATTTTTTGAGGATGATTCATGACATCTAGCATAGCCACCGCGCAAATCCGCTATTTATCTTTTTTGCTGACGCTTCTGGCACCACTATTGACACTATCTCTTTGGACACAAGAGCTAGCCAGAGCGGACGGTCACAGCAGCGCCGCTGAGGCGCATATCGAGGCGATGATCGGGTCGGCAAAGAGCCTGTTGGCGACGGACAACGGAGACTCTGCTGCACGCACAAATCAGGTGACCGAGCTGCTAGACACCTATTTCGACTTTCCCGGCATCACCCGATTTTCAGCCGGGCAATATTGGCGCACTGCCAGTGTTAAGGAAAAGCGGGAATATGAACTAGTTATCCGAGAGGTGATCATCGGTACTGTCGTGCGCAATTTTGACCAGCTCAAGGGGCTTGAATACAGCCACGTTGCAACCACTGAAAAGGGTAGCAAGCTAGTTCTTGTTATGGGCCGTTTCAGTGACACTGATGGCAAAGGGCCTTCAATAATGGTGAACTGGCGGGTGATAACCCTGCCTGGCAAACCAGTCAAAGTTCTAGACATCGAAATTGAGAATATTTCGATGCTGGTCACACAGAAACAGGAAAACATTGCCATTATCCGCAAAAACAAAGGTGAATTTGCTGCACTTATTGCGGCGATGCGCGAAAAACTAGCCGACTAGCCCTTCGACCCAAGGCTTGCCGATAAAATGAAGAGCCACTAGCGGCTGATCGGCTTGTATTTGATCCGTGTCGGACGATCAGCCTCTGCGCCTAGCCGGCGTTTCTTGTCAGCCTCATAGGCCTCGTAGTTACCCTCGAACCATTCAACATGGCTGTTACCCTCAAAAGCCAGAATGTGCGTGGCTATACGGTCAAGAAACCAGCGGTCGTGACTGACGACGACAGCGCATCCAGCAAATTCTTCCAGCGCCTCTTCAAGCGCCCGCAGCGTGTCCACGTCAAGATCATTAGTTGGCTCATCAAGCAGCAGTAGATTGGCACCACTTTTCAACATCTTTGCCAAATGCACACGGTTCCGTTCTCCTCCCGAAAGCTGGCTGACCTGTTTCTGTTGGTCGCCTCCCTTGAAGTTGAATTGCCCAACGTAGGCACGAGATGCCATCGTGCGTTTGCCCAGCTCGATCTCATCAAGTCCATCGGAAATGACCTCCCATACAGTTTTTCCTTCTTCCAAATCATCACGGGATTGATCAACAAAGCCAAGCTTGACAGTGTCACCGATAGTGAAGCTGCCACTGTCCGGCTCATCAGCGCCGGTGATCATCCGGAACAAAGTGGTCTTGCCCGCACCATTCGGCCCTATCACACCTACAATACCGCCTGGTGGTAGACGGAATGACAGATCATCAATTAACAAGCGATCACCAAAGCCCTTGCCAAGACCTTCGGCATTTATCACCACGTCACCGAGACGCGGGCCAGCGGGGATATGGATTTTAGCGGCATCCATCTGACGCTGCTGATCATCGGCGAGCAGTTTTTCATACGCATTGATCCGCGCCTTGGATTTTGCCTGCCGTGCCTTAGGTGCCGAACGGACCCACTCTAGCTCACGGGACAGTGATTTCACTCGCGCATCCTCAGCTCGTCCTTCCTGTTCCAGACGTTTCTGCTTCTGTTCAAGCCAACCGGAATAGTTGCCCTCATAAGGGATGCCAGCGCCGCGATCCAATTCTAAAATCCAACCGGCAACCTCATCAAGAAAATAACGGTCATGCGTGATGGTCACAACAGTTCCGGGGAAATCATGCAGAAATTGTTGCAACCAGCTTACTGATTCGGCGTCTAGATGATTTGTGGGCTCGTCGAGAAGTAGCATGTCTGGAGCACTTAGCAACAATTTGCACAAAGCAACGCGACGTTTTTCACCGCCAGACAATTTTGAAACATCGGAGTCACCCGGCGGCACTCGCAACGCGTCCATCGCAATCTCAGCCTTGCGCTCGAGATCCCAGCCATCCACCGCGTCAATTTCTTCTTGCAACTCAGCCTGTTCATTAATGACCGCATTCATCTCATCGTCGGTTAATTCCTCGGCAAATCGGGCGCTGACCTCATTGAACCGATCCATCAACTCTTTTGCTCGGCCAAGGCCCGCTAGCACATTGCCTGCAACATCGAGACTCTCATCAAGTTCGGGTTCCTGCGCCAAATAACCGATTTTGATCCCGTCAGCGGCCCACGCCTCTCCATTGAAATCGTTGTCTAGTCCCGCCATGATCCGCAACAACGTCGATTTACCAGCGCCATTTAGACCGAGAACACCAATCTTTGCTCCCGGCAGAAATGAAAGACCGATATTTTTAAGAACTTCCTTGCCACCTGGCCAACTTTTCGACAACCGGTGCATTACATAGACGTATTGATTGCTGGACATGTTGACTCCTTTTAGGACCGCCCCACTGGGCATCTGCCTTCCGGCATTTCCCTGTTCTGAACAACGCGCTGCGCTGATAGCAACGCAGCATTTACATCGCGTTTTAGACAATGCCACGTTTTATAACAATGCCGAAACGCGATTTTGTTTTGCGCACAGCAAAATCGATGGGACGAACACTGGCGACGTACACGACATGATGATATGTTATTGGCTTGACATTGAAGAACGAACGGCAATTGATTTAATGATTGACAATGTATTGGCACAGAGCGCACCTGCGCTGGGTATCCTGGTTGATTTACCGTTGGGCGTCTTTATGTGGGCGGCTTTGCTGCGCTTTTTGTTGACTATCTTTATTAAAGAAGACAGCCGTTTCTTACCAATGCGCCTGATAGTCAGCTTCACGAGTCCCATAATATCAGCTGCACGCCCACTAACACCAATATGGGTAATCGACCGAATCGCCTCTCTCCACACTGCTGTTATCTTGCTAATTTTGCGTTATTATTTTTTCCCGCTAATTATCGGTTATGATGTCCTATCGTTTGGCAACATGCCACTCGAGGGCATGGTGCTGTCAGTCTATTTTGACTTCATGCCGATAGGCTAATCAGCCTTCACGGTGATTTTCTGTTTGACCCGGCCAGCACTTGTCATGCGCCAGATCTGCTGTCCTTCCGGCATGTCGAGAACCAGAACCATGCCAGATTTGTCCAATGAGGCGGCGCTCACATATGCACCCTCTGGCAGAACAAGATTGATCACGCTTGCCACGCGATTGGCAGAGTCGGCATTTAAGCGGGAATATATCGTCATCACAATCACCACCAGGGCAGCAATTATTAACACTGCCATCATGATGGCTAGCGCCTTAATCAAACCCAGATGCCGCAAAACGGCAGAGGGTTTTTCGGTAACCGCTTTTTCGGCGGCATTGTCGCTGGACAGGGCTTGCATGAGTTTGCTCCACAGGCTTGCGCGGCGGGAAGGGAAGGCAACACGAATCAGATGGTATCGCTATGACACCAGTCTATCAACTACTACTATTTTAGGCTATGATGTTTTCTATGACTATCTTCACACATCAAGATACCAACGTATCCGAAACCGGCGAAGTCGTCTTAGTTACTGCACCTGATGAAGCCAGTGGCGAGCGCCTTGACCGTTTTCTTTCCACCGCCGTAGCGGCTCTCAACAGCGAAAATGAGGCGACAGCTTACAAAAACAGCCTGTCTCGTAGCCGGATCAAAGCGCTAGTTCTAGGTGGTTTTTTGCGCGAGAATGAAACGGTCATCACTGACCCTTCAGCACGCATAAGGCCGGGCGGAATTTATCGGTTGGCAATCCCAAAACCAAGCAATCCAACTCCAAAGGGTGAATCTATCCCAATAGATATCCTATTTGAAGATGAGCATCTAATCGTAATCAACAAACCGGCAGGAATGGTTGTCCACCCGGCACCGGGCAATCCATCAGGAACACTTGTCAACGCGCTGATTGCCCATTGCGGCTCAAGACTGACGGGCATTGGCGGGGTCATGCGACCAGGCATTGTCCATCGGTTAGACAAGGATACATCCGGTGTAATGATGGTTGCCAAAACTGGCCACGCCCACCAATCTCTATCCGATATGTTTGCCGCACACGACATTGATCGTCGCTATCATGCCCTTGTCTGGGGCAACAGTGTCGACCGTCAGGGATCGATCGATGTTCCTATAGGCCGCGCCGAGCGTGACCGGAAACGGCAGACCGTTAGCGCAAAAGGCCGAAAAGCGATCACCCACTGGCAGATGCTGCGAGTATATCCACCGTTTGGATCGTTGATCGAATGCCAGCTTGAAACCGGGCGCACACATCAGATCAGAGTGCATATGGCGCATATCGGCCATGGTGTGATTGGTGACCCGCTTTATGGCAAGCCAGCCAAAGCCGGCCAGATGCCTGATAATCTCTCTCGCACTTGCCTCACACAACTGCGGAGTTTTAACCGGCAGGCACTCCATGCAGCGTACCTAGGCTTTACTCATCCAGAGACCGGCGAGGCTCTGGCCTTTAGTACTGACATGCCAGACGACATGGTGCACTTACGTAAGTTGATGGAAACCGCAGTAGCGGCACGGGCTAGCTCTAACCGGTAAAATGGTGTTTAAGCACCCTTTTCTAGAGCATTTCCATGGGTGTTTTGGTTAATTATTGAAAAAAAACAATACCGGTATCTAAAATTTGCTAAGAACGACAATTTATATCAGGATGCAGGATCAGCCCTATTTTTGCCCAATTTGGCAGTAATGATTAAAATTTGAAAAAGACTTTTGCCAAAAACTACCTTAATCCCAACCGTGAACGGTGGTTATATGCCGTTCGTAACCGGAAAAATCGTGTAAGGAAATCGTCGATGCCGCGTAAAACAAATCTCCCTGTTCTGTCCCCCGATGGGAATTTGTCTCGTTATCTTGAGCAGATTCGCACATTTCCAATGCTTGAGCAGAATAAAGAATACACTCTTGCTAAGGCATGGAAGGAAAAAGGCGATGTGGATGCCGCGCATCAGCTCGTTACCAGCCATCTAAGGTTGGTTGCGAAAATAGCCATGGGCTATCGCGGCTACGGCCTTCCGGTCGCTGATTTGATCTCCGAAGGCAACCTAGGGATGATGCATGCTGTTAAAAAATTTGAACCAGAAAAGGGGTTTCGTCTTGCCACCTACGCGATGTGGTGGATTAAAGCAGCGATTCAAGAATACATCCTTCGGTCTTGGTCACTTGTCAAAATAGGCACGACTGCCGGGCAGAAAAAGCTATTTTTCAACCTGCGCCGAATCAAAGGCCAAATAAAGGCAATCGATGACGGGGATCTTAAACCAGAACAAGTAACACAGATTGCCGACCGACTAGGTGTAACCGAGGCCGAAGTCATGTCGATGAACCAAAGAATGGCTGGTAATGATCGCTCATTGAATGTGCCTCTGTCGCGCGATGGCGAGGGCACCGGCGAATGGCAGGACTGGCTAGAAGATGACAGTATTGATCAGGAAACCAGCTTTGCCGAACATGAGGAATATTCTGCTCGCCAATCCCTGATGATGGACGCAATGAAAGATTTGAACCAACGGGAGCAACGCATACTTCAGGCACGACGTTTAGCTGAACCGCCATTGACTTTAGAAGATCTAGCCACTGAGTTTTCTGTAAGTCGCGAGCGGATCCGCCAAATAGAAGTTCGGGCCTTCGAAAAGTTACAAAAAGCGGTGCGCGACCAGGCGGAAAAGATGAAGTTGCTTCCCGACGCAGACGGCGATCCTCCATTGCTTTCGCAATGACTTGATAGGTCAAAGTCCTCGCATTTTGTCCCTAACAGGGTACTCCGCTCTCGCCACTTTCAAAAACACAGCCTATTTAGGCTGTTCTCTATTCTTTTAGTTGTCACCATTTTTACTGAGCTACGGCATCATTTTTAGGACGTCTTTCAACGGGAAAGTCGGAGTGTGAAACTAATAACGCTGCCTGAGTGGCAGTCGTCCTAGCACCCTTTTAACTGCTGAATTGATTGCTCATCAAAGGGGTCAGTTACAAGTATAGTATCGTCGCGCTCGGGGCTAGTCGAAAGCATAGCCACCGGCGTTCGCGTTAACTCCTCCACGCGGCGGATATATTTCACCGCATTCGCAGGCAACTCGGCCCAGCTGCGACAGCCATACGTACTTTGTTGCCAGCCAGGCATTTCCTCATAAATCGGCGTGCAAGCTAGCTGCGCACCCGTTTCAGATGGGAAATGATCGAGCATAGTGCCATTCAAATCATAGCCGATACAGATTTTAAGAACGTCAAAGCCATCCAGAACATCGAGCTTGGTCAGCGCCGTGCCAGTGATGCCCGCCACGGCGTTTGCTTGGCGAACCATCACCGCATCGAACCAGCCGCAGCGACGCTTGCGCCCAGTCACAGTACCGAACTCACGCCCACGTTCACCCATACGGTTGCCATCACCACCGAAATCCTCGGTTGGAAACGGGCCATTGCCAACGCGTGTCGTATAAGCCTTGGTTATTCCAAGGACAAAGCCGATGGAGTTCGGACCAGTGCCAGACCCAGTCGCCGCATGTCCGGCGACGGTGTTTGACGACGTGACAAAGGGATAGGTACCATGGTCGATGTCCAGCATCACGCCCTGCGCGCCCTCAAATAACACACGCTTGCTACTCGCCCTTGCCTCGGCCAGCAGCTGCCAACTTTGGCCGGAAAATGCGAGTAATTCATCACGCATCGCCATTAAATCGGTAAATATCTGGTCGGTGTCTGCGAGAGTATGCCCGACCGCTGCCAGCCAAATATTATGATGCGCTACTATCGCCGCCAACTTTTCAGCTAGTGTGTCAGGGTATGCCAGGTCGCTGAGCCTTACGGCACGACGACCCACCTTGTCTTCATATGCAGGGCCAATGCCTCGCCCGGTGGTGCCGATTTTGGTATCGCCCCGCGCAGCTTCGCGGGCAACGTCAATTGCCCGATGCACCGGCAAGATAAGCACAACAGAGTCTGAGACCAACAATGTCTCTGGCGTAATTTCTGCCCCCTGAGAGCGCAGCAGCTTGATCTCAGACAGCAGATGCTCTGGGTCAAGAACCACGCCATTACCTATTACCGAACGTTTGCCAGGGCGCACAATGCCCGAAGGCAGCAGCGACATTTTATATTCAACACCATCAATGACCAGCGTATGACCAGCATTGTGTCCACCTTGAAAGCGCACCACTATATCAGCCCTACTTGAAAGCCAATCAACAATCTTGCCCTTGCCCTCATCACCCCACTGAACACCGATCACGGCTACATTAGTCATATATTTTCCTGTAGTTGCTTTTTTTCCAAAGGTGCGGCAAACCTGCTTTATATAATCCTATTGAGAAGCGCAAAACCATACCCAAAAAAGACAGTAACAGCAAGGAGCACCGCCTGTTACAGTCATAGAATTTTCTTTAGCGTGTCAGCGCCCATGCCGCCAACGATCTCGACAAAGGCGATGGCCTCACCATCAGCCTGTTTACGGCCCAAATGGAAGGTCACGAAATTAATCTCGTGTGCACCGGGCTGCAATGCGAACCCTATCTCCACCAAAAAGCGTGCTGGTAAATTCCACTTGCCACATTTGTCGTCGAGCGAATGGCTAGCCCGTCTTAGTCACCAATGATGGCAGCGAAGCATTCGAGCTACGCCCGTTTTTCATATCAAAATAAGGGCCGCTTTCCTCAAGAATTTATTACGTTGAGGATTAAATTATCACTGACTAGTAGTTTTGGCATGTTTCCATCCTGTCATCTGAACTCTCATAAGAAAGGCCACGCAGCATATGCCCGATATTTCGTGCGCGTTTCGACATAAGCCCAGTCGAGCCAGGGCAAAAGCGCCGCGACATCATCTGGATCAACTGTCGGTCCACACCAAATACGAAGCCCTGTTGGTGCATCGCGATAGGCACTTATGTCAATCGCCACCTCCTCAGCAGCAAGCAGCGTCTTAACATCGTTGACCACGGCTTTCTGCTGTTCTGCCATTAGCCTAGTAAACCATTCATCCACAAATTGCAGACAGACAGACGTCTGTGATACGGTCGTAGGATCAACCGCGAGATAGGCGTAGTTGGGGGAATTAGCGATCCAGCCGTCCATTGCCATAAAGCTAGCGTTAACCCGCGCAATCAGACCTTGCAAACCACCAAGGCTCTCGGCCCAAAGAAGCGCATCAAGCGCGTCCTCAATTACCAGCATTGAGGGAGTGTTGATTGTCGTACCTAAAAAAAGGGCTGTGTCCAGCTTGCCCTTTTTGGCAAGTGACAGAACCTTTGGCATCGGCCAAGATGGCGAATAACCGTTGACCCGCTCGACCGCGCGCGGTGATAGTATAATCACCCCATGACCGCCCTCTCCACCAAGCGACTTCTGAAAGCTAAAAGTCGCAACATCCAATTTCTTCCAAGGTATCTCCATTGCAAAACAGGCCGATGTAGAATCAGCAATCGTCAAACCGGCGCGTTCGTCCGGTATCCAGTCACCATTTGGAACACGAACCCCAGCAGCGGTGCCATTCCAGGTGAAAACGACGTCATTATCGAAATTGACTGCCGACAAATCTGGCAGATGGCCGTAATTAGCGATATGTGTGGTTACATTTTCCAGCGGCAACTGGTTGACTGCATCGGAAACCCAGAGTTGACCAAAAGCCTCCCAGCCAAGCACATCAACACCGCGAGCGCCTAACAGCGACCACATTGCCATCTCGACCGCCCCCGTGTCAGAACCGGGAACAATGCCGACAATATAATCCTCAGGCAGCTCTAAAATGGAGTGTATCTTAGAAATGCAAGCCTGGATTCTCGCTTTTGGTGCAACAGCACGGTGAGAACGTCCCACTACAGCGTCATTTAAAACTGCAGGCGACCAGCCTGGCCTTTTACGCGTTGGGCCAGTTGAAAATAGCGAAGATAACGGCTTTGTGGCCGGTTTGGCGTTAAAAGGCATCGCACCCTCGTCAGGAATTTGGACATCAATTGATCAATGACATCCCATGGTGAGAATGGGCTGGACCGAATAAACTTGTCAACAGACCACTGGGCGGGTTGAGAGAGAGAGATTTTTCTCCCATGTTGTTGAATTGAGTTTCCTTTATTTTATTCTGCGTCCCTTTGTAGACGCAAAATTATTTCAGCCATCGTAGCATCAAGCAGAGTATCGTCATCTGCCTCGACCATCACTCGGACAAGCGCCTCAGTGCCAGAGGGGCGCACCAATATTCTGCCAGCATCGCCAAGCTCCTGCTCAATTTTTGCCAGGTCAGCTTTTACAGACTCATCTTGCAGGATGGCTGGGTCAAGCCCACGTAAATTTTTCAGCTTCTGCGGAGACGGGGTAAAAGCATTGAATAGATGGCTTGCCGGTTTTTCGCTGCGTTTGAGTAGCGCAAGCAACTGCAAAGCAGCGACTAAACCATCACCTGACGTGCCAAGCGAGGTCAATAGGATATGCCCTGATTGCTCACCACCTAGGTTTATCCCGGTCTGGCGCATCATCTCAAGAATATAACGATCCCCCACCCGCGCCCGGTGGAGTGTTAGCCCATGTCCCATGAGATACCTCTCGAAGGCCCGATTACTCATAACTGTTCCAACAACACCATCACCACGCAGCCTTCCATCCGCTTTCATCGCAACCGCAAGGCAAGCGAGAATCTGATCCCCATCAAGCACGTGACCAGTTTCGTCAGCAACTATTAAACGATCAGCATCGCCGTCAAGTGCAATGCCAGCCGTCGCACCATGTTTCACCACAGCTTCTGCCATCACCTCAGGATGAACGGCACCACAGCCTTCGTTAATGTTGTAGCCATCGGGTTCATTGAATAGCGGAATTACCTCAACACCAAGGTCACTTAGGGCGTCAGGTGCACTGCGATAGGCAGCGCCGTTAGCGCAATCAACCACGACCATCATGCCATCAAGACGCAAATTATCGGGAAAGGAGGATTTGGCAAATTCAACATAGCGACCAACAGAGTCCAGCATTCTCCTAGCACGGCCAAGATCAGAGGCATCAGCTAGAGCGATAGATCCCGCTGCCAACTGCGAGATCTCGATCTCGATTTCATCGTCAAGCTTGTAGCCGTCAGGACCAAACAATTTGATGCCATTGTCATAATGGGGGTTGTGGCTAGCTGAAATCATCACGCCAAAATCAGCCCTTAGAGAATTTGTCAGATGCGCAACTGCAGGAGTTGGTAGCGGACCCAAAAGTCGACAATCCATGCCAATCGATGTAAAGCCAGCTACAAGTGCGGATTCAATCATATATCCAGATAGGCGCGTATCCTTACCGATCACCACCTTAGGACGACCAACACGGCCTTCAAGATTGTTGTCAACAAACCAGCGACCGGCAGCAAGTGCCAGCCTGACAACAGCTTCTGCGGTCATTGGGCCGGTATTTATGCGCGCACGCACACCGTCAGTGCCAAAAACTCCAGCCATTTTTCAACCTTTTAACTAAAAATTTTCCAAAGAGGGCAAAACAGAATAAGGCAGTAGCAACCAACTCCACAAGGCAATTAGCGGCCAGTCCGTTCTCTACTCGTACAGCGAGTCACTTCATCCCACCAAGAAGCGCGCCCTCAACCGCGAGTGCCTGTGCCGTCTCGCCAACATCATGTACCCTTAACATCTGCGCACCCTGCCGGACAGCTGCCATAGCCAGCCCGATTGAGCCCGGCACCCGCTGATTAGCTGGCTCACCAAGTGAAAGTTTTGCAATGCTCGATTTCCGGCTAGCACCGAACAGCAATGGCACTCCAAGCCCATGTAACATTGCGAGCCAGTTAACTATCTGCAGATTATGATGAAGCGCCTTGCCGAAGCCGAAACCAGGGTCAACACTAATTTTCTCATGAGGGATTCCAGCCGCCATCGCCACAGCGATCCGCTCTTCTAGAAACGCGTAAATCTCGACCGGAGCAAAACCATATTGCGGGTCATTCTGCATTGTCTCGGGTGTACCCAGCATATGCATGATAACAACGTGGCACCCCGTTTGGGCCGCAGCTTCTAGAGCGCCTTCACCACGTAACCCCGCAACATCGTTTATTATGGCGGCTCCAGCTGGTCCAACACGTTTCATCACCTCGGCATGCCGTGTATCTACCGATAATACGGCACCACATTCCTTCAAAGCAGTAAGCGGTGGCAATACGCGCACCAACTCCTGATTGCGAGTAATCGGCGCAGCTCCTGGACGGGTTGACTCCCCACCAATATCAATGATGCCCGCACCAGCAGCGACCATGGCCTTGCCGGCTAAAGCTGCCGTCGCAGGCACGCTATGCTGACCACCATCGGAGAAGCTGTCAGGCGTAACGTTCAAGATGCCCATGATCACTGGCGCTGACATGGGTAGGCCAGCAAAGGGAGAACGCGGTTGCATTAGATTGTCAATGATCCGCGCAGATGCATTACGATCATCAGCAATATCCAACAGACGGTCAACACCCATCCGGCAGACGATATGTTCGTCAAGCTTGGCCTGCACAACATCAACGAGATCAAACGACGCTTGCCCACCGGCAAGCAATTTGCTACCGCCATTCGCAATCACCGGCCGCACCCAGGTTGGCACGGCGAAAGGCGGCGCAGGGAGCACCGCCTTGAGAATTGGATCGCCTTGCATATGATCAGGCGGTTTCGCTGCCAGGCTTTTTAGCCCGGCCAGACCCGGGAAGGGTTACGCGCGAGCGCTTGCCACGAGGTGAGTCAACTTCATCTGCCGGATCCTGGCGTGACAAAGCGCCACCTTCAACGATAATTTTGATTTCGTCACCGTTTAGCGTCTCGTATTCTAACAGGCCCTGCGCCAAACGTTCTAGTTCTTCATCATGCTTCTTTAAGATAATCGTCGCTTCTTCGTAGGCGTCGTCAACAATTCTTCTTGTTTCGGCATCAATGATAGATGCTGTAGAGTCAGACATATTTTTTTGCTGGGAGACCGACCGACCGAGAAACACTTCCTGTTCATCAGCGCTGTATGCTAGAAAGCCAAGCTTGCTCGACATCCCCCACTCGGTCACCATGCGACGTGCCATATCGGTTGCCATCCGAATATCGGATGAGGCACCAGTGGTAATTTTATCCTCACCAAAAATCAAATCCTCGGCAATACGACCACCACAGGCAACGCGCAGATCGGCATAGATCTTGTCACGCGCGAGCGAAATGCGATCACCCTCAGGTAGGCGCATTACCATACCAAGCGCCCGGCCACGTGGAATAATAGTTGCCTTATGGATTGGGTCGGAGGCCGGACAATGAAGAGCTACGACGGCATGGCCAGCCTCATGATACGCAGTGAGCCGCTTTTCCTCGTCAGTCATCACCATAGAGCGACGCTCTGAACCGAGCATCACTTTGTCCTTGGCCTCTTCGAATTCTGCCATGGACACAGTCCGTCGTCCCTTCCGGGCAGCTAACAACGCCGCTTCGTTAACCAAATTGGCTAGATCCGCGCCGGAAAATCCGGGAGTGCCACGTGCGATCACACGGGCATCAACACCGTCGGCAAGAGGTGTTTTACGCATGTGTACCTTCAGAATTTTTTCACGTCCCATCACATCCGGGTTAGGAACAACAACCTGTCGGTCAAAACGGCCTGGGCGTAACAACGCGGGATCCAACACGTCGGGGCGATTGGTAGCGGCAATCAGGATAACGCCTTCGTTCGCTTCAAAGCCGTCCATTTCAACAAGCATTTGGTTGAGCGTCTGCTCGCGCTCGTCATTGCCGCCACCAAGTCCCGCACCGCGATGACGGCCTACCGCATCAATCTCATCAATAAAAATTATGCATGGAGCGTTTTTCTTACCTTGCTCGAACATGTCGCGAACACGGCTTGCGCCAACACCGACAAACATCTCAACAAAATCTGAACCTGAGATGGTGAAGAACGGAACGTTTGCCTCGCCAGCAATAGCCTTGGCAAGTAGGGTTTTACCCGTTCCTGGGGGACCGACGAGCAAGACACCTTTCGGGATTTTACCACCAAGCCGCTGAAATTTTCCCGGATCTTTAAGAAATTCAACAACTTCCTCTAACTCAGTTTTCGCCTCATCAATCCCAGCCACGTCCTCGAAAGTAACCCGACCTTGGTGTTCGGTTAGCAACTTTGCTCGCGACTTACCAAAGCCCATCGCTCCGCGCGAGCCACCCTGCATCTGCCGCATGAAGAAAATCCAAATACCAATAAAAAGCAGCATCGGAAACCATGACAGAAGTATCGACAAGAACCCGGGCATTCCACTGTCTTCGGGGCTTGCAATGATACGGACATCATTCGCGTCGAGCACCGTCACGACATCAGTACCTTCTGGCATAACGCTGGTGATGATGCGACCGTTTTTGGCTTGCCCCTTGAGGCTGCGACCATCGATAACTACTTCGACCACTTGCTTGCTTTCAACCTCAGCTATAAAATCAGAATAAGCAAGTTGAGCGCCAGGTGTCGACGTTGATGGGCTCTGAAAGAGATTGAACAGCCCGACAAGAGCTGCTCCAAAAATAAGCCAAATGATGATGTTTCGTACCAGATTATTCACGTCAGCTTCCATCCTTTTTCGATGATAGGGGCCGTTTACCCCTCCCCGTCACTTTCAGCCCTTTTACGCTTTTCCCGGTGGGACCATTTGCCCTGTCCAGACCCAAGAATGTCGCTATGGGGCTGTCGAGTGAAATAACGGCTTCGCTCGCCCCTGTAAAGTGGGGATACAGCACCCTTCCGTCAAGGGTTTCAATTATCGGAAACGACTGTCGTAGTGCGTGTGGCAAAGCCTCCCATTGGGCCGGTGGCGGTGTATCAGCCAACATACGGACAGATCCGGCCACAGGCGAAACCAAAAGCCAAACACCTGCAAAAATAACAGGTGTATACGCGCTGATCTCAGCACGTGGCGGGTTGCGGCCAGGCTCATGCAGGACCCGGCAGAGCGCGCCTGTATCATTTGGGATAAACAGGCAACCGCCTAGTGTTGCCGACAAACCTGCATCGACTCGGGACCGCAAACGCGAAAATGCCACTTGCGATGGTAAATAATCACCACCACCAACCGCCAGAACAGAGCCACCAACCACACGCCGCCAAAGCATATCCGGTAAACGTTGTAGAGAAAGCAATGAAAAAATTACATAGCCCTCAGCAAAAAATTCAGGCAGTTCCAGTTTTTCTTCCAAAACCGAATCAACCTCACGACAGATCGCACTAGCTGCAATAGAAAGGCGATTCAACCCAGCCGTTATATCCTGTCCAGCTGCACCAAGGGCCGCCAACTCCGCCCGAACCCTAACCCGTTCAAACCTCTGGTCATGATTGCTTGGATCATTCTCATAGGCACAACCAAAATGCTCGCATACCGCGATTAATTCCTGCGGTCCCCAGGTCAATAGTGGGCGTATAATTGGGATATTAGCAAAGTATCGACAAAGCGCCATTCCGCTAAGCCCTGCAAGACCAGAGCTTTTTGACAGTCGCATGAGAACAGTTTCTGCTTGATCAGCTTTGTGATGCGCGAGTAGTAAAACAGCCCCCATCTCGTGCGCTGCCGAAGTCAGAATGCCATAACGTTGGGTCCGTGCCCAGCGTTGAATGCCGCCGGCTGGCGCGGTGGCTTTTACAGACTTGATGACCGCATCAATCCCAAAATGCTGCATCCGTGCTGCTACACGGCGCGCCTCGTCGCCGGAATTACTCCGTAGACCATGATCCACAATAATTGTCCGATGCGTGATGTTTCTTTGTCTGGCATATTGTTCAGTAAGGAGGGCAAGAGCCGTGCTGTCTGATCCTCCTGAAAGAGCAGTCAATAACGGACGTTGCTGGCCGGTGCAAGAACGGCAACTCCCCGCCAAAGCCTCCACAAAACCGGCCCCAAGAGCCGCGGCAAAGCGTGTTTTCTGTGGGCTGTCAAACTCAACTGTCACAATTCGATGCAGCGCTCAATTTAGCAAGTTGCGCGGTAAAGCTCTCGGGTGGCGTGTCTAGAAGGCTCGGCAAAGACGCATAGATGGCGCAAGCCTGATCCTGCGGCGCGAAGTGTGATACTGATTCTGCGATCCACATTGTCGTATCAACTAGCCGCGCGTCATTCGGATATTCTGAATTAAACTCAGAAAATGTCATTGCCGCCTTCTCATAAGAACCTCGCATGAACTGCACACGTCCAAGCCAGAAGGCTGCATCAGCCTCGCGGGTGTGTCCCTTATTAAACACGCGAAATTCGGCAAAAGCGCTCTCGGCAGTCTCCAGATCATTCTGCAGTGCTTTGCCAAGAGCGAAGCGATATTGCTCGTCTGGACTTTCATCAGGAAGAAACGCCGGCTTGGAGGGAGGGCCTGGTGCATTATCTGCGGAGTTTGCCTCACCTTCTGTTACTGCGACGCCTACAACATCAAGCTGTTTAGTTGCTCTGGACGTACTCGTGGCGTCATTTTTTGGCGCAATAGCAACTTTGTTGTCATCAAGCTGCTGGTTCAATTTATCCTCATCAACCGACCAATTGGTTGTACCATCCCCAGCATTGCGTTGAATTGTGATTTGCTCACCTGACTCGGCCGGCAACGTATCATCGCCGACTGCAGCGTTGGCTAGTTCTTGACCCCCAAGTGTCATTAGAGTTTGCATTCGCTTCTCCAAGCGCAGCAACCGAAATTCAACATCGGAAGTGATTTCAAGCGTGCGCTCCATCCGACGATTAGTCATCGCTAGTGTGTCTGTAAGCCGTTCGATATTGTCCTGCAAAGATCGAATGCTAGCACTAATCTCACTCTCATCGGTTGAGGTGCTGCTGGACAGCTGTCCAACTTGCATCTGCAGGATACGAAAACTTTTTTCGACACTACCACGTAGGTCCTTCAGGTCGGTATCAAACAGATCCATACGTTGCTGCTGGCGCAGAATCAACTCCCGCTCCGCCGTCGTCTCGTCAGGGGCAAACACAACTGTACGTTGGCTTTGGCCAGTCGATGCTTTTTTCGATCCATCGGCATTATAACTCTGTGCTCCAGCTAGGGATGGCTGCAGCAGGAGTAGTAGGGCCACTCCAACGGGTGCAACAAGTTTTTTGATCATCAGGACAGCTTTCGCATAATCTTAAAGTAGAGTTGAGATGACTGGTCGATATCATCGTTCTCATCATAAAACGCCATTTTGGCAGAAATTAGGCACAAAAAGAGGAGCCTAGGGCTCCCCTTTGGAAGACAGTTATAGGTTACCGCGCACCAGGTCTCACTTAAATCAGTCGATGATGGTTGCGGAACGGCGGTTTTTTGCCCACGCAGATTCGTTGGATCCTTCAACCGCAGGACGCTCTTTTCCGTAAGACACCGTTCGAACGCGGGCGGCGTCAATCCCCTGCGCCATAAAAAAGTCGCGCGACGCCGACGCGCGGCGCTCACCAAGAGCGAGGTTGTACTCGCGCGTGCCGCGCTCATCACAATGACCCTCGATGGTGACCTTTATTGATGGGTTCACCTTTAGAAATGCCGCTTGACGAGCCAGCGTTTGCTGGGCCCTCGGGTCTAGGACTGCACTGTCATAACCGAAATAGATCGTATTTCCAATCGCAGTTAATTTTTCAGCGGGCGTACGAGTCGAGGTTGTTGATCCAGTCGAAGCTGTTGATCCAGTCGACGCTGTTGATCCAGAAGCGGCAGAGGAATCCGTCGCGGAGGCGCTAGAGTTGGCAGCCGCAGAAGCGGTCGTTGCTGTGGATGATGAACTATCACCACTGCTGTCACCGGCTGTCTGTGAAGCTGTTTCACAGGCCGCAAGAAAGAATGTCGCTGCGAAGAGTGGAATCAGGCGTTGAAACATTTTATGCCCCCGATATTTGAGTTGTCCGGCGTGCCGGTGTAATTGTTCTATTTTGTCCGCGGCTATACACGTCTGTTACGTCACAAAGAGCCACTCCACTAGGGGCGTGGCTTTCGCACTATCCAAACCGCAGACACATAATCTCCCCCAACTTTTGTCACTGGGAAGCAAATTTATCAAGGTTAATAGCGCAAAAAACCAATGAAAGAAACAGAAAAACTTACAACGGAGTGTCTCCTTTAGGTGAAATGTCCAGATGGCAGAACTTTAAATACCCATTTTGAGACACGACCGGACAAAAATGACGGCCCTATCGAACCGGAGACCAGGCTGGGTCCGAAGCATCTGAGGGCGTGATGACCCGTCGCTCGTTAAAGCCTGTGATGTCAATACGATACAGTGCTGTCTCGCCACCAGTGCCGTCATCCTCGAACGGTTCCTGCTTAAAATACATCAACACTCGGCCGTTTGGGGCCCAGGTTGGAGCCTCGACAAGAAACCCCTCGGCCAGTAGACGTTCACCCGTCCCATCAATGTTCATCACACCAATGTAGAATCTGCCCCCTGTCATTTTGGTAAACGCAATTATGTCACCTCGTGGCGACCACACTGGTGTTGCGTAACGCCCATCGCCGAAGCTAATGCGCTTTACGTTCCCACCATCGCTACTCATAACATACAGCTGTTGCCGTCCTCCCCGGTCGGAGTTGAAGACGATACTGCGACCATCGGGGGAATAAGATGGCGAAGTGTCAATGGACACTGATTTTGTGAGTTGGTTTATCGCCTGAGTGCTAAGATCCATTTCATAGATATTGGTCAGACCATTTTTTGCCCAGCTCATGATTAATTTGTCACCACGCGGTCCGAAACGTGGAGCAAAGGTCATCCCGGGAAAAGAGCCAAGCCGCTCGCTCCGCCCTGTCCTGATGTCATGGATATAGACATTGGGTTCATCGTTGAAATAGTTGAGGTAGGCTATCTCAAGCGTTCGCGGCGAGAAGCGTGGAGTGAGAACAAGATCTAGGCCACTGGTAAGATAGCGGTGGTTGTGTCCATCCTGATCCATAATCGCTAGTCGCTTGACCCGGCGAGATTGCGTGCCAGATTCAGCAACATAGACGATCTGTGTGTCGAAATATCCAGAATCCCCTGTAAATTCTTCATAAACGAAATCAGCAATCTTGTGGGCGAGTTGTCGCAAACCATCAGGACTGGAATTGCCTGACCCCGACGTAATATTGCGCTGCGTGACCACATCCCACAAGACGAATTCTACCTGCAGTTTGCCATCAGCATCAATTTCGGCTGATCCGACGAGTAATCCCTTCGTCCCTAGTGGTGCCCAATCGGCAAAATTGGGGCGTATGGCTGGCGATTTCGGCGGAGCGATAAAAGCGGCCCTATCGATCGGATCAAATAGGCCAGAACTTAGCAAATCATTAGAAATGATTTCAGCAATCTGCCGTCCTGAATCGCTTATCTCACCGTCAAGATTGGTGAATTCAGCAATGGCGATCGGTGTCGGCGCAACCTGCCCTTCAGTAATTCGAATACGCTGTTGCGCTGATGCCGGGTCCACGACAGAAACGCATAACACCGCAAAAAATACTAGCAGGCTGAACAAAACTGACAGTCTCACTTTCGACGTATCCATCAAGACACCCCCTCAACCGGTCTTGGCCATAAGAGCCACAATTATCGCGACATAAAAGCCGGGTCGAACTCAAAAATAAATTCCCGCCGCTGCCCGTTAGGATTATGCGGAATTGGCAATGGCGAACTATCTACCATGGCTCGCTGCGCCGCAAGAGCCGAAGCCTTGAAATATTTGTCCAGCGACATTCTGAGCCGATCCCTGATTTCGGCTTTCAGTACATTACTCTCGTTATCTATAACGACAATTATGTCAACAATAAGTGAGTCATTGCCAGCAGCGCCGGGAGGTGGACTCCAATGGTCCCTAAGATGCAGACGCAATCGATCAATCACGTCAATACCAATTTTCATATTACGCGGTGGTTTAGGCGTTTGCTGCGCATTACCCGCCGCGGCGGTTAATGTTTTGGCCAATTCATCAGATGCCTGCTTTCGTTCCTGTTCTTTGCGCTTCTTCTCAGCTTCTCTAGCCTGATTTTTGACCTTAGCGAGGTTCTGCAGAACACCGCTTGCCGCCTGTTTACGTTTTTGTTCATCCTTCACCAGTTTGTTGACCTGCGCGACGAGATTGTCCTGCGCCTGCTGTTTTGGCGCTACGCTAGTGGCATGTGCCTTGTTTGGTGGGACTTTTGGCGGTGTTGGTTTTGATTTTGCCGTTTTTACCTTCTTGCGTTTTGGCTTTGGTTTCGGCAGAGCCTTTGGGAATGCGCGTGGCTTTGCTTTTGGAGCTTGTATCGCTTCCGCCTTGCTCAATTTGGGCTTGGTAATTGGTTCTTCCGGGATTACCTCAGCCGCTGGCGACGGTTTTTTAAGCTTGGGCTTGGTGTTTGGTGCAGGTTCAAGTTTTATTTTCGGCAATGGCTCGAATTCTGGTCCTAGCTTTGCAGCTGGCGCCTTAGGAGGCGGTGCTGGTTGCTTTTTCCTGATAGTTGGCTCTTTGTTTTCTTTTGCAGTGCTAGGTTTATCGCCCTCAATCAAATTTGTTTCAGGCACAGTCTGAACGATTTCCATTACCACCAACGGCATAGCCTCAGGCAGGTCGCGTTTCAGAGATGGCAAACCCACGACGGCGAGTATCACTGCTAGGCAGTGCATGATCATTGAAATGAATATTGGGCGACCTGGCATGATGTCTAGTGTTTCCCGTGCGACTTAGCTGCTAAAATCCTGCTTAGCCTTGCTCGGGTAGGCGCGCGACCAAGGCCACCCTCTCAAAGCCTGCGGCTTTAATACGTCCCATCACTCCCAGGACGTCACCGTAGGCCACGGCGGCATCACCACGGACAAAGATGCGCACACCCGGATTGGCGTTGGAGATCGCCTTTAGCCGAGGAATCAACTGATCCGGTAGCATCTCCGTTTCCTGCAGGTAAAGTGTACCATCATCCTTGATCGATACCACAAGCGGTGCAGCATCAGCGTTGATCTGTCCTGCCTGCGTCTTTGGCAGATCGACCTCGACACCAACAGTCAACAACGGTGCTGTCACCATGAAAACAATCAACAGTACAAGCATCACATCAACGAAGGGCGTTACATTAATTTCGCCCATGGGCCTGTGCCGACGTCCCTTGCCTGACCGCTGTAGATTCGCACCCATCAGCTGCCGTCCTCGTCAAGCTGGCGGGCTAAAAGAGTGCTAAACTCCTGCGCAAACGTCTCAAGGCGAGCACCCTGTCGCTCGAGGTCACCAGAAAATTTATTGTAGGCAACAACGGCAGGAATAGCCGCGGCGAGACCCAAGGCAGTTGCAAACAAGGCCTCAGCAATGCCTGGCGCAACAACTGCCAAGCTTGTGTTTTTTGATTCAGCAATTGACTGGAACGAACTCATGATTCCCCAAACCGTGCCAAGTAGACCAATAAAAGGAGACACCGACCCGATCGAGGCTAGTAAATTCATCCCGCGCTCGAGTCGCTCCATCTCACGCGTGATGGTGAAATTCATTGATCTGTCAATACGACTTACCAGCGAAGCACGCAGATCGGACCGTCCGACTTTGGCTAAACCACGCGACGTCGCCCGCCGCCATTCCCGCATTGCTGCGGCAAAAACCCGGCTCATGGCATCTTCTGGATCACCACCAGTGTGGTCATAAAGCTCATCGAGCGAACCACCAGACCAAAAGGAATCCTCAAACTCACTAGCTAGCCGGCGCTCTCGCCGAATTGCTGCAACCTTGTCAACCACGATAGCCCAGCAACAAATGGACGCCACTAACAAAACCAGCATGACCAACTTAACGAGCGGGTCAGCAGCCATGAATAAACCCCAGATGCTCATATCGGCACCCGAATGTGTTACCACAGTTTCAACAGAATCCATTCATCACCCCCACTTATCAATTTGTATTTACTTATTTTCCTCATTTTTTAATCGCCTTTGGTCAATCGACCAATCATTTCCAATGGCATTCGCGCTGGTGCCGCCTCGCCATTACCAGTTACACTGACATACACTATGTCTACGTCAACTCCGGCAAGAATATGGCCAGTTTCATGATTTTTGATTGTTTGTTCGAGTGTTAATCTTGCACGGGACAAATTGTTAATCCGAGTACACACGCATAAGATAGCGCCTAGACCAGCCGCTTTTATAAAATTTATCTCCGCACGTCGGACGACAAAGGCATGTCCACCCATCCTGCCATCCACGTTCTTCTCCTGAAAGATTCCAAGGCAGCGCAAATAGCTTGAGCGCGCACGCTCGGCAAATTTCAGGTAATTGGCGTGATATATGATGGCGCCAAGGTCTGTATCCTCATACTGAACGCGCAAGAGATAATAATGCGCGTCCTCCTTGATCAAGCCATCGAGTGGCAAAACGCCAGATTGAGGGGTGTAGCTAAGGCTCATCGTTTTCTACAACCCCGCTCAGCATGTCAAGCTGCTGCACCGCATCAACAGGAGGGGCAATGCCAAGATAATCCCACCCGCCAGCTGACAGGCACCGCCCCCGCGGCGTCCGCATCAACAGGCCAGTCTGCATCAGGTACGGTTCAATCACCTCCTCAAGGACATCGCGCTGTTCAGATAGCACCGCAGCTAGTGTTTCCACACCGACCGGCCCGCCATTATAATTTTCCGCAAGGCAGCCAAGATAGCGCCGGTCCATCGCGTCCAAACCATTGGCATCGACCTCCAACCGCTCTAACGCCTCATCGGCAACAGCGGCACTTACCGAAGGATGACCACCAACACTAGCGATGTCACGAACCCGTCGTAGTAGACGCCCTGCAACTCGCGGTGTACCACGTGCCCTACCGGCAATCTCAGCCGCCCCATCATCTACCAAATCAAGTCCGAGCTTGATCGCCTGCCGATGCAAAATCTCCATCAATTCAGCGCGGTCATAGTACTGCATCCGCATCTGAATGCCAAAGCGGTCACGCAAAGGTGTGGTTAAAAGCCCTGACCGGGTCGTTGCACCAATTAGTGTAAAGGCGGGAAGGTCGATCCGTACCGAGCGAGCTGACGGCCCCTCACCAATTATCAAATCCAGCTGGAAATCTTCCATCGCAGGATACAGAACCTCCTCAACCGCCGGTGCCAGACGGTGAATTTCATCAATGAAAAGCACATCACGCGGCCGTAGATTGGTCAGCAAAGCCGCCAGATCACCTGCACGTGCAATCACTGGCCCTGACGTGGCCCGAAACCCCACGCCAAGCTCGGTAGCGACAATCTGTGCCAATGTTGTCTTGCCAAGGCCGGGTGGGCCATGAAGCAGCGTGTGATCCATTGCATCGCCACGGCCTCGCGCCGCGCTTATAAAAGTCTCTAGATTGGCACGGCCATTTCCCTGTCCAACAAAATCAGCAAGCGAGGTTGGTCGCAAGGCGCTGTCGGCACGCTCCAAGTTGTCCCCGCTGATCAGGCGGTCATCTTCAGCAGACATCTAGTTTCCCATCTCCTGCAACGCACGGGCAATTAGGGATGATACATCGTCGTCAGCACCGGAATCTGCCATCTTCTGCCGCGCCATCAGCAGAGCTGCATGCGCCTCTACCCGCCCATAACCAAGATTAAGCAGAGCCGACATTGCGTCGGAAACTGTCGTATCATCACCCTCGGGCAGCCCGGCGCTTTCCAGGCCAGCAACGGAAGTCCCACGAACAATTGCTGGTAATTTGCCAATTTTTTCAGATAATTCATTAACTATCCGCTGGGCCAGCTTTGGCCCGACACCGTCTGCACGCGTGATCATTGCCTTGTCACCAGCAATTATGGCGCTCGACAGTTCGGTCGGGCTGAGCACTGACAAAATTGCAAGCGCTGCCTTCGCGCCTACGCCTTGCACCGTTGTCAAAAGTCTAAAGGCATCGCGCTCTGCCAGCTCTAGAAAACCAAACAGGGTCATGCTGTCCTCGCGGACTACCATTTCCGTCAACAACGTAATTGCTGGATCGGCAAAGCCAAGCTGCGTCTGCGTCTTGCCGGAGACCGTCACTTCATAGCCAACCCCGCTAACATCGAGAATGACGATGTTTTCAGCACATTCAACAAGTTTACCACGCAACTGAGCGATCATCTGCCATCCTCTTTCGCATTGCGTGCCAACGCCTTTTCGATGGCAGCCGATAAAGCTGATCCAAAGCGGGATTCAGTGTTGCCAGATTTCGACGAGCCTACCTCTGACATAACGCGATTTCCAGTTCTGTTTACGCCTGTCGTATGAAGACTGAAAGGTATCATTTCATGACCGGCCGCAATTGCGATGGCCAACGCATCAGCCGCATCCGCATTGGCAGCACGGACACTAAGAAGCCGTTCGACCATGTCCTGCATCTGCACCTTGTCGGCGGTACCGGTTCCAGCAACCGATTTCTTCACACGCCTCGCAGAAATCTCAACGAGTGGCAACGACGCCTCGCCACACTGCATCATAGCGACGCCACGCGCCATTCCAAGCTTAAGCACCGAAACTACCGATTTGGCCACAAAGATTTCCTCAATGGCCGCGGCGTCGGGGTTATGCGTTGCAATCGCCTTGGCCAAACCAACTGCGATAAGGTGCAACCTTTCAGGGTCTGTGAGGTTAGGTTTGGGCTGAATCACGCCATTGGCGATATGACGCAGCCTGTTGTCGGATTGTTCAACAACGCCCCAACCGGTGTTGCGGATCCCGGGATCAATGCCAAGAATACGCATCCAGTGCTGCCTCCTCAGGCTAATTTGGCCATAACGTCGTCAGATATATCAAAATTCGAAGCAATTGACTGGACGTCGTCATTATCGTCTAGCACGTCCAGAAGTTTAATTAAGGTCAATGCCTGCGCTTCATTCACTTCGATCGTGTTTTGCGGTCTCCAGACCAAGCCCGCTTCTTCGGGTGCGCCAAATGTCGTGAAAAGCGACTCGCTGATACGATTGTAATCCTCAGTAGCACATGTGATCTCATGCCCATTTTCATCCGACTCAACATTGTCAGCACCTGCCTCGAGCGCCGCTTCGAACATCCTTTCTGCATCCGCGGCGGACGCAGGGTAAATAACTTGCCCAACACGGTCAAACATGAAACTTACAGAGCCAGTCTCACCAAGCGAGCCACCATATTTGTTGAACGCTGCCCTAACTTCTGATGCAGTACGGTTCCGGTTATCGGTCACACTTTCGACAATAAGCGCAGTACCACCGGGACCATAGCCCTCGTAGCGAATTTCATCATATGACTCACCGTCACCACCTTCGGCACGTTTTAGAACGCGTTCAACATTATCCTTGGGCATGTTTGCTGAACGCGCTGCGGCCAAGGCAGTGCGTAGACGCGGGTTCGAATCAGGGTCTGTGCCACTTCGTGCAGCAACGGTCAATTCTTTGATTAGACGGCCAAAAATCTTCGCCCGTTTTTTGTCCTGAGCGCCTTTACGATGTTGGATGTTCTTAAATTTACTATGACCCGCCATTTAGCTATCTTTTTCTAAACTATTTGTTACCCAAACCAGCGGCAAATTGGACTAATAAAAGCAGCATGACGCAGCACCACCAGCGGAAGACTATTTACGGTGTCTATAACAGAAGTTACCCGCAAGATACAGTCTCGCATGCGCCCAGAAGCGCTCAAAAAATCATCTCAAGTAGCACTCAGTTGTCCACCACGGCGCACTGGTGTGATCTTTGTGGCTAGCCCATCATCCCCGGCCTCAACCAAAACCCCACACAACGTTGGCTCGCCCATCGCAACAGTAAGTCGGCCACTACCAGATCCGGTGAAACGATCAGTTGCAACTTTTTTGTGCATGCCAATAACACTGTCGTAATCACCACACATACCAGCATCTGTCTGATAGGCAGTGCCGCCGGGCAGCAGATGATGGTCGGCCGTCGGAATATGTGTGTGTGTTCCGACAACTAGCGATGCCCGCCCATCAGCCAGATGACCAAGCGCCATTTTTTCTGAAGTTGCCTCGCCGTGAACATCGACCAAAATGAAATCAGCATCACGGCCGAGCCGGTTGCGAACGAGCGCCCCATCAAGCGAAGCAAATACAGGATCATTCGGAGCCATAAACAAATTTGTCATGACATTCACCACGGTGAGTCGCTGTCCCAGTGCGTTAGTCACCGCAGTCACACCGCTCCCGGGCGACCCTTCGGCCATATTAAGCGGACGCACAAGCCGAGGCTCGGCGATGATGTAGTCAAAAATCTCCCGCTTGTCCCAAACGTGGTTTCCTGTCGTCAGCACGTCGACACCTGCAGCAAACAGTTCATCACAAATCGCCGGAGTAACGCCAAAACCACCAGCCGCGTTCTCGCAATTGACCACGGCGAAATCAGCTGCAAGTTCCTGCCGCAGCCCAGCGAGCTGTGCAATCACGGCACTGCGCGCGGCACGACCAACAATATCACCAAGAAACAATACCCGCATCTACATTCCCACTTCAATCGGACCCATTTCATTCAGACCGCAATATCCCGCCAGATCACGCCATCCGGCGTCCATACCGCATCGAGCACCATGTCGTAGGGTCCGGTCGGCACTTTGTCCACCCGTTGTCCGGAAAAGGCGATGCCAATCGCTATGACCTGATGGCCAGAATTACGAATTCCAGCTATGGTGCGGTCATAAAACCCTCCACCGTAGCCAAGTCGCCGGCACCCCTCATCAAAGGCTAGCATTGGTGCAAGTATCACATCAGGCACGACATACTCACCATTTTCGGGTGGCTGCTTGGTGCCGTAGGGGCCATCATCCAGCCGCATGCCAGGCGACCAGCGATAAAAAGTTAAAGGGTTGCCCGGTTCCGGCGTGACTGGCATGGCAGTAGCAATACCACGGCTCAATAGTGCAGCAACAAGTGGCAATGGCGACAATTCGGAACGGATTGGCAGATAGGCGGCATAGACACCAGTTCCACAGCGCTGCAACACCAGATCAAGCTGGCCGACGAGATCATCTGCCGAAGATGGATTTCCGGCAGCCAACGGAACACGATTGCGAGCCGCCAGTGTCCGCAAAACTGCCTTTTCATCGGCAAAATCAGGAAGCGGTGACGCAGGCTCGGTTGGCGGCATAAACAAAATCCAGCTCTGGGAAGCAGTGAGCATCATCGACAGCCATCATTAGATTACGATAGCGGAACAGCGACGACCAGAACTCCCGTCGGCGTAATCATCCTCTGTGACCTGCTTTGCAGGTGGGCGCCGCGAATAATCAGACCACAGCCTGACCAGAGGCAGCTCCCGAGAGAAAAATTATGGCCCCAGGGATCGAAAAACCAGACGCAGAGCCCAGTCATCGCTTACGGCCGTTGTAACGATTATAGCGAATTGTTGCAAGCTGTCAGGCTATAGCGATGGTGAATTATTTGCATTTATGCTGAATGCGAGCGCGGCGATCCGTTTTGCCGCCGCTTCGAGTGCATCAGTAGCCACGCTCTCAGCGTTGCTTTCACGAGCCAGTTTATTGGCTGCAGCCTCATTTGTGGCACCCGGCATACTGGCCTCGCTGGCTTTATCAGCGAGAATCAATGTTGCCATGGCCAATAACCGCGCTTCACCAATCTGGCCAACCGCACCGACAAGGTCCTGCAAAATTTCCTCAACTTCTTTACCAAGGCGCGCTACATGTCCTTCCTCGCCGTTGCCGCACCCAATCTGATAGGGGGTGCCATTGAGATGGATAGTAACGACTGACTGGTTCATAGTTTTTTCCTACTCTCGTCACCCGCAGTCAGAGACGCATTGATCATTTCAACTGCCTTTGCAACCTTGGCATCGACAGCCTGCAAATCTGCAAGCAACCTGGCACCTTCCATTGACGACTCGCCATAAGTCCTTTCACCAGGATTGGCACGCGCTAACGCCAGCGCCGACTCAAGCGCGTCAAGGGCGTCATTCAGTTTAGACTGGGCTAGGGAAAGGCGAGACATAGTCTATCAAAAATCCATTACAATGAGTTTAATTTTGGACAATTTGATCCCTCAGATTGGCAAACTGTATCAACTCTGAAAAAACAAATATCGTTGATAAGTGAGCGAGTTATAACGGAAAGCTTGCCTCAAATCATAAATGAAATAAAGCCCCTAAATGAGACTTAACTTCGAGATCATCCAACACCACCCAAAAATGATGCATGAAAGCAGCGCCAGTTTTCTGTCGAGATAGATTGACGAATGAACTCAAGGCAGGCAAATTGCGCCAAGGTTTTCCGCGCGCCTTCACCTAATTGATGAACCACGCGACGCTTTGCAGGATTGGGGGTCCGGAAATGGCAAATTTACCTGAAAGACAGCAGATGGCAAACGCAATTCGCGCCCTGTCAATGGACGCGGTTGAGGCTGCAAAATCAGGCCACCCAGGGATGCCAATGGGCATGGCAGACGCGGCGACAGCATTATTTGCTGACCATCTTAAATTTGATGCAAACGTCCCAGACTGGCCGGACCGTGACCGTTTCATCCTGTCGGCAGGCCATGGCTCGATGCTTATTTATTCGCTGCTGTATCTTACTGGTTATGCCGACATGACAATTGATGAGTTGCGCAATTTCCGACAGCTAGGCAGACGAACCGCTGGTCACCCTGAAGCTAGCCATGCGGCAGGCATTGAGACAACAACCGGCCCCCTCGGACAGGGTATTGGCAATGGTGTTGGTTTCGCTATGGCGGAACGGCATCTAGCAGCGCGATTTGGTGATCACCTAGTCGATCATTTCACTTACGTGATCGCCGGTGATGGCTGTTTAATGGAAGGCGTCAGTCATGAAGCAGCTTCGATGGCAGGCCACATGGGGCTTGGCCACCTGATCGTAATGTTCGATGACAATGGCATTTCGATCGACGGCGGCACTGATCTTGCGGTCTCTGATGACACCACTGCCCGCTTTGAGGCCTATGGTTGGCAGGTGCTGGTAGTCGACGGCCACGACATGGACGCAGTATCGGATGCGATTTCGACCGCCAAGGCAGAAGCTAGCAGACCAAGTCTGATCAGGTGCAAAACCGTCATCGGTTTTGGCGCTCCAACCAAGGCCGGCACCTCGAGTGTCCATGGCGCACCGCTTGGAAGCGAGGAAATTGACGCTACTCGGGCAGCAATTGGTTGGCACCACGCTCCCTTTGAAATCCCAGCAGAAATCATTGCGAACTGGCGCGATGTTGGTAAAAAAGGTAGTACTGCACGCGCCGCTTGGCAAGCCCGTCACGATTCTGCAGCCACCGCCGATTTTGATAGGGCGATGCGTGGTGACTGGGATACAGAAATCGAAAACGCTGTTCAAAAGTTGAAGACTTCCCTTGCTGCAGCGCCAAAAAAGATTGCAACCCGCGTTGCAAGCCAGAAGGCCATCGAGGCCATTTTGCCCGCCTGTCCTGCCATGTTTGGCGGCTCCGCTGACCTGACTGGCTCCAACAATACCCGTGTCGGGGCACATAAGGTTTTTTCAAAAAAAAATTATGCCGGGTCCTACGTCCACTTCGGGGTGCGCGAGCATGGTATGGCAGCGGCGATGAATGGTATCGCGCTGCATGGTGGCACCATTCCTTATGGCGCAACATTTCTTGTTTTTACCGATTACTGCAGACCCTCAATCCGGCTGTCAGCTATGATGCGACAGCGAGTTGTTTATGTCATGACACATGACTCCATCGGCCTTGGTGAGGATGGCCCCACGCATCAACCAATCGAACATCTGGCCGCCCTGAGAGCAATTCCTAATTTGAATGTTTTCCGTCCTGCGGACGCCGTTGAAACAGCAGAGGCCTGGCAGTGTGCTCTTGCCAGCAAGACGACACCATCAATTCTAGCATTGAGCCGACAGGAGCTTGCGCAGTTCCGCACTGGCGATTTGCAAGAAAATAAGACTGCCAGAGGCGCTTATATCGTCGCTAGCGATGAAGCATCGCGAGACGCCACGCTGTTGGCCTCCGGCTCAGAGGTCACGATTGCACTTACTGCTCGTGAGAAACTAGCGGAAAAAGGGCTCGCAGCTACGGTTGTTTCGGTGCCATGTCTGGAATTGTTCTGGCAGCAGGACGCGGCCTACCGCAATTTAGTGCTAGGTTCCAGTCCCCGGATCGTCATTGAGGCTGCACTGCGACAGCCTTGGGATTACCTGCTGAACGAGGGAGATGGCTTCGTTGGAATGGATAATTTTGGCTCCTCCGCACCAATCGTAGATCTCTACAAACACTTCAACATAACCAGCAGTGCCGTTGCAAAGCTCGCACTTGATCTGGCAAATTGACAACTAACCGTTTACGTAGCGGCACACCAAATACCAACATTGGAGCAAACCAATGACATTACGCCTAGCGATCAGTGGATTTGGCAGAATCGGGAGAATGACACTTCGTGCTCTCGAGGAACTCCATCGCGACGATATGGAGGTCGTCCTCATCAATAGCCCCGGTACCATCGAGACTTCTGCACATCTATACAGGTTCGATTCCGTACATGGACACTCGCGTGGCACTGCTCGCCATGGCGTTGACTGGATGGATATTGGCAGAGGTAAAATCCATATGAGCTGCGAGCGCAATCCAGCCAATATTCCCCACGCCGACCATGGCATCGACATCGTTCTTGAATGTTCTGGTAAGTTCAATGAACGCGAAAAATGTCAGACGCATTTAGATGCTGGAGCAAAACGGGTCCTAGTCTCGGCACCTTGCAAAGACGCTGACGCGACGATTGTGTATGGCGTCAACCATACTCAAATCACATCTGAGATGAGGGTCATCTCAAACGCCTCTTGTACAACCAACTGTCTGGCACCTATTGCAATGGTAATGGCCAATTCGGTTGGAATTGATGCTGGCTACATGACAACAATCCATGCCTATACGGGCGATCAGCCAACGCTTGACTCAAGCCACAAAGATCTACGTCGTGCTCGCGCGGCCGCAATGTCAATGATCCCAACGTCGACCGGTGCGGCGCGCTCGGTTGGTGATGTCCTACCGGCATTAAAAGGTAAGATGAACGGATCGGCGATCCGCGTGCCGACAGCCAACGTCTCGATGATCGATTTCGGCTTTATTTCGGAATGCGACACCAGTACGGATGAAATTAACAAACTGCTAAAAGAAGCCGCAGATGGTGTGCTAAGTGGCGTTTTATCTGTTAACGATTTGCCGCTTGTTTCAATTGATTTTAATCATGACCCCCATTCTTCCATCGCAGATCTGACCCAGACATACGTGATGAACAAAAGGCTTGTGCGGGTGCTTGCTTGGTATGACAATGAATGGGCTTTTTCATGCCGCATGTTGGACAGCGCTGCTGCAATTGGCAAAACGCTCTAACCTCCACGCACCCCTCTGAAAGAAAATGAAAAGGACCGGCAAATGAAACTCAACGGAAATGCAGTCAAACCCGGCAATTTGATAGAGCATAATGGCCGCTTATGGGCCGCGGTTAAGGTCTCGCATGTTAAACCCGGAAAAGGCGGGGCGTTCGCCCAGATCGAGCTTCGTGATATCCGTGATGGTACCAAGCTGAACGAACGCTTTAGATCCTCCGAGACCGTTGAGCGTGTGATCCTTGACGAAATTGATTGCACCTTTCTGTATGAAGATGGTGAAACTTTGGTTTTTATGCACCCCGATACTTTCGAACAAATTAGTGTCCCAGCTGAATTGGTGGGTGACCGCGCCTCGTTTTTGCAGGATGGCATGACAATAACTATGTCCAGCCATGAGGGCGAGCCTATTTCTGTCAACCTGCCCGACACTGTCGTGATGGAGGTTGTCGAGGCAGACGCCGTAGTTAAAGGTCAAACAGCTTCTTCTTCCTACAAGCCAGCCGTTTTAGAAAATGGTGTCCGTGTTATGGTGCCACCGCATATCGAAACTGGCGCCCGGATTGTCGTTCGTCCTGAGGACAACAGCTATGTTGAGCGAGCGAAAACCTAACGTCTGCGGTCTATTGCTTTGCTTGACATCGGTATGCCAGCCCGCGATAACGCGGGCCATATAGTTGCTATTCTTCCGCTCTCATTTTAATTCAAAGGTTCCCGTTCAATGGCCACTCAGTCTGCGCTTATCAATGTCATGCAAAAGGCGTCCATCGCTGCCAGCCGTGGAATGTTAAAGGATTTTGGCGAGGTCGAAAATCTGCAGGTTAGTCGTAAGGGCCCAGCCGACTTTGTTAGCCGCGCCGACACCAACGCAGAGCGCACAATCCGCCGCGAGCTGGAAAAGGCCCGGCCGGACTGGGGCTTTTTGCTTGAAGAAGGCGGCGTGATCCCAGGCAAAGATCCCGATTCCCCTACGTGGGTGGTTGACCCACTAGACGGAACTACCAATTTCCTGCATGGCATTCCGCAATTTGCAATCTCGATCGCTGTTCTGGAAAAGGGCCCCTCAGGTGCTAGTAGCATTGCCGCTGGAACAGTCTTTGATCCGGCGCGCAACGAGTTTTTCTTTGCCGAAAAGGGCAAAGGAGCCTTTTTCAACGAACGTCGCCTGCGGGTTTCGGGCCGGCGTCACATGGCGGATTCGCTGTTTTCCACTGGAATTCCCTTTCTTGGGCGAGGAAATGCGGATGATCATGCTCAGTTTCTGCGCGAGCTTAGCAACATCATGGCAGTAAGCTCGGGCATCCGCCGAGCCGGCGCGGCTGCGTTGGACCTTGCCTGGGTTGCGGCTGGCCGGTATGACGGTTTTTGGGAGCGCGGCCTCTCCAAATGGGATATCGCTGCTGGTATACTATTGGTGCGCGAGGCAGGCGGTTTTGTGTCCGACTTCGCATCACGCGATAAGGCGCTGGAAAGTGGCCACATTGTCGCCGCTAACCCGACTATACATGCTGAACTGTTAAAGAATCTATGTAAATAGCACAACAACGGCGTGATGTTTCGAGATAGAGGTGCCAAACCTTGCTACATCATCGACAACATCAAAATACGTTGATTGTCACTTAACCCTCTAATATTCGCCTTAGAAAGGGAATGTTGTGTGTTGCCAAAAATGATCAATCCATAAAATCACTGAGAGCAAA
>CAJWKB010000005.1 GCA_913042065.1 uncultured Alphaproteobacteria bacterium
AGACGGCACCGGCATGGGGGGTTCTGGACAAAAACTGGAAGCTGAGTTCACCGATTATGAATATCGTGAGGGCACTGTTGGCATGGCTCGTTCAACGAATCCAAATTCAGGTGATAGCCAGTTTTTCATCTGTTTTGAGGGCTGCGGACACCTTACGGGGCAATACACTGTATGGGGACAGGTCGAGCGTGGCATGGAAATAATACATAAAATCGCAATTGGGGAACCACCGGCCGACCCAGACAAAATCATTTCAGCAAATATTACAGACTGATGTTAAATCAAAAGCTCACCATCACTGTTGAATGGTAACAATTTCTGGGATACTCAGTTGGTAGGAGGTGTTTGGCGCGCTGCGGGCCGACTTGCAAAATAAACGATTATCCCAGCCCAGATCAGACCAAAGGTTAGCCCATCACCTCGCGTGAACACTCCCTCAAACAAAAAAACGCCCAAGCAGAGCTGCATAGTCGGATTGGCGTAGAACAACAGGCTAGCCATGGCAAGTGGCAAATCACGATTACCAGCGTGATAAAGCAGCAATGGCACTACCGTGATCACGCCAGCAAGTAGCGCCAGCAGAACATTCAGGAGTCCACCGCCGTAAAAAATTGGCTGGCTATTATATGCCATCCAGAGGAGATAACCGGCTGCTAGTGGCATAACAAAAAGCGTCTCGACAAACATGCCTGTAACCGGATCAATTCCCATCTTTTTCCTGGTTACACCATACAAGCCGAAGGTGACAGCCAAACACAGACCGAGAACAGGAGGTCGACCATCCAGCACGATTTTGGCAATAACACCACAAGCGACAATGACAACTGCCATCCAGCCCAGCCAATCTAACTGTTCACGTAGCAGAAGGATACCAAGAACCACAGCGACAAGTGGATAGATGAAATAGCCTAACGCAGCCTGAATGGTGTGGCCTGATTGTACCGCATATACAAACAATCCCCAATTCACCGTCAGCAGAAATGATGAAACAAAAAAACCTCTCCGCATCGCTCTGTTTGTGATGACGATTGACACCCTACGGACGCCGCCCATTAACAGCGTGTAGAAAAGCAGCAGAACCCCAGACCAGAGCGCCCGATGCGCAACAATCTCGTAGGGGGCGCCGGCATCGACAAAATTTACATAAAGTGGAACAAGGCCCCATAGTACCGCCGCAGAGAGGGCAAAAGCAGCTCCGCGAAAGCGAATTTTTGACGCAGGGAGCATTTGAATCAACTCGAAAAGCGATGGGATAGGGATCTGCCGGGCAGGTGCCATTCGGCCTTGATTATGTCGGGTATATCGCTGTTTTTCAATCAGTTGAAGACTTTTTGTCGCACAGCCTCAAAAATTTGACGGTGACTTGGCACACATGGTCTTCACGAAGCTGGAAGAATACTAAATAAAAATTTTCGAAATTAAAAATTTGACAACATGGACCCGCCGCCACATATGTAGAAGGCCGTGAGGCTATGTGAGACCTGATTCCCGTGCGAACAGTGACATATGTAGCGTATAATTGAATTACTGGTCGAAACCAGCGGCTTGTTTCGACTCAATTTGGAGACTAAACGAATGTCACAAGGCACTGTAAAGTGGTTTAACACGCAAAAGGGATATGGCTTCATCAATCCTGACGAAGCTGGCAATGATGTTTTTGTTCACATCACAGCTGTCCAGAATTCAGGTCTGAACGGCCTGAACGAAGGTCAGAAAGTTACATACGACCTCGAAGAACAGCGCAACGGTAAAGTTGCTGCTGTTAACCTCGCTGTTGTAGAATAGCTGTCGGCAACAATAAGCGGTGTTTCACGACCGTTTCGAGATTTTGAGAAAGGCCGCCTTTTCGGCGGCCTTTTTACTTGTAAATTTCATATGGCTAGATTAGCGGCAAGGAAACAATAGTACCTGTCCGATAGCCCCAATCAGACGAGATATCAACAGACTGACCAGACTCGATGGCCACAACCGACACCATAGCAACGGCAATGTTTGACTCCACCCGCGGAGAATAGGCTGCCGCTGACGCATAACCAACGTAATTGCCATTCTGATGCAATGCCCAACGCGCCTCATTGGTTGCGGGAAACGGATCACCATCAATCAACAGACCCATGAAGCGGCGTTTCACGCCCGCTGCACGCAGCGCCCAAAGTGCCCCCTTGCCAACAAAATCCTGTTTTTGATCAATATCAATAAATTTGTCCATTCCCAACTCAAACGGCGTGGTTGCGTCGTCAGTATCTGCACCATAGGAGATTAACCCGCTCTCAACACGTTCTACGTAGTTTGGCGTGCCGGGTCCGATACTATAGCTTGCCCCGGCCTGCTTAACCGACTGCCAAAGCCTTTCACCATAGCGACCATCTCGCAGGTAGAGTTCAAACCCGCCCTGCTTCGACCAACCCGAGCGCGCGACGATTAGGGGAATACCATCAAGCTCGGCCTCAGCAAATTCGAAATATTTGAGCGCTCTGATCCAATCACCAAACAAGTCGCCAACAACGTTAACAGCTTTTGGCCCTTGGATGGCAAGCGGTGAGACATCGGGCTCATAAACGCGAACATTCATGCCACGCGCACCGGCAATACCAGCAGCCCAAAGAGTAATGTCACTGTCGGCAATCGACAGCCAAATCTCATCATCAGAGATCTGAAGAAGCACCGGGTCATTGATCAACGTGCCCTCGTAATTGCAAATTGGCACATATTTACCCTGACCAATTTTCAGATCGTCAAGATTACGCGGTGTCAGATAACGAGCCAACGCCAGGGCATCTGGCCCCTTGAGCGCAACCTGCCGTTCGACTCCAACGTCCCACATGGCAACGCCATTAATCACTCGCTCATATTCAGCCGCAGGATCGCCGTAACTGGTCGGCATGTACATGTGATTGTAAACACTTGCTGCTGTCATCCCATCAGCACGTGCAGCGTCAAAAAATGGACTTTTACGGACACGAGCCCCTATCGAAAGTTGCAGCGCCATGAACGACTCCATGAAAAACAAAACTAAAAACGCGAGGATAGTGACACAGCTTTTTTCAACAGTTATCCAGCTTGCGTCAGGAAATAGGACGGATTTAAGCCAAATCAATTTGGAACCGCGTAGTGCCAGCAGATGAGTCAGCTGAAAAAACTGCGGACCTCAGCGGCAAACTGGTCAATCTCTAACGCCCCACAATCCAAATGCGTGACAAGGCGGACGTGATCACTTTCAGCAACGACTAGCATCCCCTTTGCAGCTAGGTGATCGCGCAAGCGCACGCCCGAACCCTTGGCAAAATCGACAAATACCATATTGGTCTCGACCGTCTCCGGGTCTGTGCTGACGCTAGGTATCGCCGCAAGCTGTTCGGCCAGGCGTAGTGCATTTTTATGATCGATGACAAGGCGATCAACATGATGATCCAGCGCATACAGACCAGCTGCGGCGAGTACACCGGCCTGGCGCATACCACCACCAACAAGTTTGCGGATACGGTGAGCGCGCTTGATGAATGATTTTGGGCCAGCCAAAATAGTGCCGACCGGCGCGCCAAGACCTTTTGAAAGACACAACGAGACCGTATCTACATTGGCCACCATCTCAGATGGTGCGATGCCAAGCCTGACCACAGCATTCATCATGCGGGCGCCATCAAGGTGAATGACAAGACCATGCTCGCGTCCACATTTGGCAGCAACAGTAATTGCCGACAGAGGCTGAACCTTACCATGCCATGTGTTTTCCAGAGAAAGCATACGCGAGATTGGGCAATGCTCATCATTTGGCTTGATGGTTCGTTTGATGGTCTCGGGATCAACCGAACCATCAGCGTTAATCTCCATTGGCGCGAACATGATACCGCCGAGCACCGAGGCACCACCTGCTTCGTCGATAAAAACATGATAGTCAGCACCGCAAAGTATTTCCTCGCCGCGTTGGCAATGCGCCAGCATCGCGGCCAGGTTGGACTGCGTGCCGCTCGACATAAACAGCGCTGCCTCCTTTCCAAGTAGGCGTGCCGTCCGTTCCTGTAGCTCGTTTACTGTCGGATCATCGCCATAGACGTCGTCACCGACAGGCGCCGCTAGCATTGCCGCTCGCATGCCCTTACTTGGCTGGGTGACGGTATCGCTGCGCATATCAATAAGCGGTGCCTGACTTGATTTTCCGGCGCCAATATAACTCATTTGCAACTCCTCTGGGCTGCGACACGGGCCCTTGCCTCATTTAATCAGTCATAGTGTGCATTCAGGGAACAGTAGAGTGCAAGATCTAATGACGGGTGAGAATGAGTGGTCAAAATTGGTGAGGGGTGGGCACCGGTTACAATGACTCAGGCAACTCTCGTGTCTATTTCTAACGATTTTAAGCCTAAAGTACAGATGAGCTAGACAGAAATGTTAGACTCGGCTTGAGCGCCTAAAACACTTTGGAGGCAGAAACCATCGACATTGCCAACGACAAAAGTTTCTTATTTCTCGATGGTAATTTGACAGGCGATATCAATATCACTCACCGCGCACCGCTTAAAATACTAGCTGGCTAAATGTTCATTAGTGCATGTTTTGCTAGTGGCGACAAAAAGCAATTCGGCGGCTATGGAAAACAGGCCATTGCCGCGCAAAAGGACATGAGCCGCTTCGAAAATATAACCAGACGCTAAGCGTCGCCTATTGCACGCTTTGATTACCCATCGTTACGCCGCAGTAATGTATCACCGCGCAGCAGCAATAATTCCGGGAGGCTCGCGACAGTGGAAATGACATTTTCTGGTTTGATGGCTGGGTCCGGGCGCGCATCAACATCATCGGCAATACAGACGAAATCAGCCACGCCAGCCGCAATCGCGGCACAATAATCTGCTCGGGTATCGCCGATCATAAGTGCCTGTGATGGGGTGACCGCATTAGCCGCACAACAATAAAGAAGTCCGCTAGGCTCTGGTTTTGCGCCATGTCCGCTATCAGCACCAACAATTGTGCCAAACAAACTTGCAACGCCAAGATCGACAAGATTCTGCTTAGCCGAAACCTCATTGTCATTAGTCAAAAGTGCCAGCCGGAGTCCAGCCGCATGGAGATAAAAAAGCGGTGTCTTAATATCACCCTTGGCAACGGATTTGCCGCGCACAAGCCTAAGCACTAGCGCCTCAATTTCCGCTTGATAATCCTTGTCCGATCTAAGATCAAACATAGCAGCAGGCAAATGACGCTGCCAGACCGACTGGATCGCAGCAAATGAGTCACGAGCGAATATACCCTCTGGTTCCACCTGACCCTTGCCCAGATCTACGCCGATTAACGCTAAAAGATCAGCAGCGGTAATATCGCTGCTGCCCTGCGGCAGCCTGGATATGGTATAGTCAGCGACAGCCGTAATCACTGGCAACCACGTGGCGGTCAAGCTCAACAGGACACCATCCTTATCAAAAACCAGCAGCTTGATCATACGGGGGCTTTGTCATCATAAATTAAATCATTTCGCCACCAGAATGACGCATTTTAACATCACTGCCAAGCCAGATTCGCAGGCGCTTGGTGAGCGCACCTATCCGCCAGCAACTCGCAGATGGCGTGGCCATCAGGGCAACCCATAATAGGTATCTTGCTGAGCAATTAGGAGGGTGAAAGTATGCCCGTTGCATCTCTTTAGCAGTAGGAAAACGAATGTCAGAATCCTTCCCCGCTGCGGTCAGTGAAAATTCGGCAACAAGCGAGCCTACGCATGGTATACCAACAATGTGGTAGCGCTGCGTCATTCTCCGTTACCTCCAACTATGACCAATTGAACGCTGTTGGCACGAGATTGCTTATCAGATTTGGTTGCTGCGCAATATATTTTCGGCAGGAGTTTCAAAACTTGCCAAGAAATTATCTTTGCTGCATTGTTCATAAAATTTTGATATGTATTGATCATGGCAATCATCGACCCTCGGCATTTAATTCAATTCCATGAAATTGTCCGCACGGGTTCATTTACACGGGCCGCCAAGACACTAGGCCTAACGCAGCCCGCCCTGACCCGAAATATGAAATTAATGGAGGGGCGGCTCGGCTACGAGGTACTAGTGCGCTCGCGCCTTAAAGTCGTACCGACAACGATCGGCTTGAGGATACTCGAGGAAGCTGAATCTGTGGTCATAGCAGAGCGTCGAATCAACGAATTGACCGACAATTTTGGCATGACTGGCAAACAAATCCTGCGTATCGGCTGCACGCCGTCAGCCAGCCTGTCGATCATGGCCGAACCGCTCCGGCAGTTTGCTCAACAGATGCCAACCACTCAATTTGATGTGCAAAGTGCGCCCGCTTCAGCGCTCACGGCACAATTGGCGGATGGAAAAATTGAGCTCGCTTTTGGTCCGATGCAGATTGTTGAACAATTACCAGATGCCACTGGGCGGGAACTTTTTTTCAGCCAATTGATTATCATCGCCGCCACCCAGCACCCCCTTGCCCGCCGCGCGATACTCAGCCCAGAAGACATGCGGGACCAAAGCTGGGCGCTTTATCAACCTGGGACGCATATCCGAGAGCTGACCGACGAGATTATGGAGGGAATGGGAATAGATGAAAAAGCGACAGCAGTCGCAGCACTGCCTGCCAGTTTGATTTTGCCCTTTTTGGAAACAGGTGAACATTTGGGCATTGTTCCGCATTACAGTCTTGCAGAAACGGGCAACAAATTTCTACGAATCAAGCCGACGGACAAAAAATTTACCTTCGGTGCGATTTGGCTCGCAACCAACAATCTCAGCCCGCCCGCAGCCCGATTTGTCCAGTTGATGCACATGCTGACGCGGCGCCTTCGGTAACACCCTGAGACCCCGAAAAATCTATGATTTCCGGCCAATTGTGCCTGATACCTCGGCCCCCAACTCGATCACCAGCGAGTTGGTTTTTAGATCACCATCAATTGCAGCAGTCGAGCCAATATTCAGCTCCTCGGTTGTTAGTTTACCTTTGAAATTGCCAGAAAGGTCCACCTTAGTCGCGTTGATCTGGCCATCAAACATTCCTGAAGCGTCGAGAATAACCTCGACAGCGTTGATTTCACCTTTAAAAAAACCTGCGATCAAAACCGGTGACTGGCCAGCATCAAGCTTGCCTTCCATAATCATGCCTTCGGTGATTGTTGTGTAAGATTCCATTTAATCAATCCTTTGTTAGAGCCAGCGATAGTTTTGTTTCGCCAGGGCTGTCAATGTTAATCTTGTTATTCTTTGGCTTTTCCTTCGGCGTCCGTCTGCGCAGTGGGTTCTTCCACCTCTTGCTCGACATCCTCGACCGCCACAACCGGGTCTTCCCAATTGTGAACAACGCGGCAATTGAGGGCGGCGCCACGGTCCATCTGCAGTGACTGATAATGAATTTCCCCTGCGATCTGCGCAGTCTGGGTTGCCCAGATGCTTCCAGCGCGCATCATGCCATCGTAACTGCCACCTATCACCACCAGATCACAATTGACCTCGCCAATGAACGTACCCGACGAGCCGATCGACAACTTCTCGGCTTTAAGATCTGCCTCGACTGTGCCCTCGATCTCGATTGATTTCACATTTGATATGGTGCCCACAAACTTGGCATCAGCTCCGATCACTGCTTTCGACTTATCCATTTACTTTTCTCCTAGCTTCAAGTGCAGTCTTGTGTTTCTTCACAATCCCCAGCCTGCAATTTCTACTCCAACGTTAACTCTATCACTTAGATTTTCTTCGCTTGTTGAAGCGCGCCGCTACATGCGCGCCTGCCTCAACCTCAATCCCGCTGCATTTCAGATCACCCTCAAAATGAGCCGTTTCGAGTATCTGCACCCTGTCTGAAACAACATCACCTTTCACATTGCCAGCGATCACGGCTTCCTTCGTATTTAATGAACCAGTTAAGATTGCATTATTTTCGACGACAAGGTTTCTACAGTTGATATCACCATCAACAACACCAGCTAAAATTATGTCACCAGAGGATGTGACAGAGCCGGTGATTCGCATATCTTCGTCGATGAGCGATGCATTACCTTCTTCACCGTCTTCTTTTTTTCCTTTTTCAAACAAATTATCCTCCTGAATTTACTTGGTAAATTATCCAGCGGGAAAATTTTTCAACTTCCTTACGCTGAACGGTAACAAATTTAGCGTACAGTCGTTAATTATAGTGTACTCGGTTGTCACATAAATACGATCTTTCTTGTGAACGACCCGACACAGATTTAGTTAAGTTGAGGTGCCAGACCCCGCCATGGCCGACGACGTAGTTGATATCCGCAAACGCATTGAAGAAATACGCAACGAGGTTTCCACGGCAATGGCCTCGAACCGGGCCACGGCTATCGACGCCAAGCCAGCAGGCCAAATTGCCGAATTCTCAGTGCCAGGCGTAACCGCGCCAAGCGGTGGCCAGAAGGCAAGCAATGTCCAGCAGCAACAGGCGGTGATGGCTGACGAGGCTCTACTTCTCGATACGAAGGTGGGGCTTGAAGAAGCGCTAAAACTACCATCCTTCCAGTTGAATGTTCGCAATCAGAGTACCAACCGCTATCTGATAGTAATGCTGATCGCACAGCTACTAACGAATATCTTGCTGATTGGCATTCTCTGGACCAAGCTTGGATAGATCATGAGCACAGTTGTTGGCAGGATCTTAAGCAGGATCAAACCACCGGTGTTACGATCCAACGACCCGCAGACACCTTTCAAAACACGTGCGCGGCACCCGCTCTTGGAGGAGACGCGGTTTCTGCTACTTACACGGCGCGGCCCAGTTGAGATTGTAGTCAAACCAACATATCTCATCGCTGCCGCCTTTATCGGGATGGTTGGCGCTGGCGTGATCGCAGCAACAACGCTGTTTATTGGCTATAAATCGGTAGAGGTGGTTAGCAATGACACAATCACCAAAGCCGTAGCAAGTGTGCCGCTGGAAGCCCAAATGAATATCGGTCAGGAATTTATGCCGTTGGTCAACGCCAATGAGGGAATCGATGGCGATGTCACCGGCGAGTCGTTGCTGCTGGCTTATGACGACGACACTGATGTAGATCTGGCAGCCAAACTGGCCCCGGCATCCAACAGTCCTGCCCCGGTTAGGCCAGTTGGCAACGAGGCAAGAGATGACACCAGCTTAATCTTGTCCAGCACTATCACGAATGTTGACATCACCAGCGTTACTCTTCAAAGGCCAATTGCAACTGCTGTAACGAAACCAGAGATTGCTGAAATGGCCGCCCTGAAACCACCTGCCCTAAAGTCACCCATCCTAAATGAACCAATTATGGACGCCCCACTTTCCAACACATCAATAGTCGGAATGGATGGTAACGGCAGTGCCATGAATGGACCGAAACACGATGCGAGGGCACTGATCGGATCAACGACGCCAACCGCGGCGGACGCGCTGATGGCAATGTTGAAAGCCCCTTTCTCAAGCCCGTTTAAGAACTCGCTCGACCAATGGGTCGAACCTAATGAAGAACGACCAAGCAGTAAGGACGCTCAAACCGAAACCGTGCTGGCTCCAGGAAGCGCTATCACCATTGCTTTGAACCCCGGCAGAATGGCGGCGATGGTCCCGTTTGCACCAGACAGCGAAATTCCCTTGGTCACCCCAGCAGTGCGCCAGCTGAAAATGTTGCGGTCGATGACGCGAGAGGTGGTTTCAATCCGAGAGCATATGACAGGTCTGGGGGTTGCTGAGAGTTATTTGCCACCGGCCGTCGCTTTGGAAAAGCAAGTCACCGAAGCTGATTTTGCCTCACTGACAATGGCGCTCGAATCGCATCGTTCTGCGCTGAACAAAATACCCCTTAAACCTCCGATGCTGTATTTTTATATCTCCAGCAAATATGGCAAGCGCAAACATCCAGTAACAGGTCGAATCCGCCAACATCATGGCATTGATCTTGCCGGCACCTGGCAAGAAGAGGTTCACGCCTCAGCCCCGGGAACGGTTATTCATGCTGGCAAGATGGGGTCTTTTGGCAATGTCGTTCGGGTCAGGCACGCTTATGACATCACAACCACATACGCACATCTATCGCGCATTTCGGTGCGGAAAGGCGCCGATGTGACACATGGCACAGTGATTGGCAAGATGGGGCGCACCGGCCGTGTCGATGGTGCTCATTTGCATTATGAAATTCGTGTTGGACGCAAATCACTGAACCCACAGATCTTTTTCAATATTGGCCATCGAATCGGCATTGGTGGGGCGCTCACGCAGACATCTTCAGTACAGTAACAATGACAGGCTAATATTCCCAGTCATAAGGTCGTTTACTTAGGTATTGCGTTGTCACGCGCGGTCATCCCGACCGTAGCAGCAGATCGAGGCATAACAGAGGGTTATGGGTATTCAACAGCAGATCACAAAACGAGCAACTATGACAATGGCAACGGGACTTTTGCTTGGCCTTTCTGCGTGCGAGTTCTATGTGGTCGACAATGCGAACCAGCTGCCACCGCAACCATTACAGCCAATTTTAACTGCCGAGCCGACACCGCCTCCCGAACCGTTGCCAGGCAGTGAGCTAGTTGTTTTTATGGACAGCACAACAGCACAACTGGCTGGGTGCAGAGCCATATCAAATATCAGATTTTCACATCATGGCAGTTATAACGACGGTTTAACGATTTTACGTAATGCCGCGATCCAAATCAACGGCAATCGGATGGTGCCTATCCGGCTAATGGAAGATGTCGAAAATAGCGGTGGACCACATCTATATCAAGTCAAGCTGATGCGTTGTCCAGAGCAAGAATCACAGGGAACCGAAGCCAATGGGTGATGTTATCTATCTGCCAAATTACAAAAACAACTGCTGTTCGCCTTTAGGTGACTATCCGTCTCTGACAAGAGAGGAGGTGCACCGGCTTGAAACAATCCGTGACAACATCGAGCAGCTGCTGAATATGGTGTCTGGCATCCGCAATGATCCCGAGGCGGTAGCACTGGCTGCTGGCCGCTATGGGCTGATGCGAATGTATCAGCTACAGGGCCGCGCCTCCGTTATGGCATTCGCCAATCGTTGCGTTGAAACAGCTGAAATCGCAGAAGACTTGCAAAAATCGTAAGCTAAACTTTCCATAATCAAATCTCTGGTTGTTATGGTTTTAAGAGTTGCATTACCAATGTAATTTGCGCTGTCTGCGCATCGCGCGATTGTTATATTTTCCATCAGCGATGAATGATTTTTTTCCGCTATTCGCACTGCATAAAGCACTTTTGGTGTTGCACTCTATCCGTTCTGTAATGCAATTTTTCTCAATGAGTTTGCTGGTAGGTGTCGTCGAGACTGACATTCTGCCCGGACATCTTTTCAAGATCTTATAGGTGACATGGTAATCCCTAGTTAGAACGACAACGGATGGCTGCGTCCATGCCTCGATTTTGACAACAACCAGCAAGCTGGTGGAGACCTTCGCCACTGCCTTAAGCGTGTGTGTTATGACGCAGCTAACCGGTATTACCCCCCTAGCTTTACAAATAAGATCTCAATATGGCTCGATCTGCCCGAGGTGATGGTCGTGACCACTCTAAGCATGGCCTCATCAATGAGGAGGAAATGCAGAAAATCACTCAGATACAAGACGAGTTTGAATTTCGAAGGAACATACCAAGACCATGAGTAAAGTGTTGCAGGAACGGCATTAAAGCAACTAATGACAAATAAAAAGTGCCAGAATTTTTAAAAAGACTAACATTCTGTGTGCCGCGTCGTCCATAGTTAGAGGAGATGTGATATGCAGGCCGACCTTTTGCCATTCATTGATTGGAGCCACCATCCACGTCAGATTATTGCATCGCAAGAGCGGATCATCACCGCCGATGATCCGACCGATATGCTTTTCTTACTTGAAAAGGGCGTGGCATTGGCGCCGAACGCCGCTCTGCTCAACCAGCCTCAGCACACTGACAAGACAAAAATTGTCGGTAATAATGATATCACCTACAGGGCGGGCGCCTTGCTCTCACTGTTAGAAATGCTATCACTTAACGTCTACCGCCATGACGTAATTGCACACGAAGAATGCCACGTGATTGGAATCAACAGATTTGAGATCAAGACCATGTGGGACCGCGACAGCCATTTAGCATGGCCGCTGTCATGTTCGGTTGCAGCGACCATCACACAGCGCCGCCAAACCCGGTTTTTAATATAGATCATGCCCCAAAAAAGCTCAGAAATCAGATTGTTTCATGGCGAAGCCCTATTTCGCGTCGGGCAAATGGCGCGGGAATTCTACATGGTCAAATCGGGGGCCATTTATGTTCTGGATGACAAAGGCGTCACAGCAATTAAGCAGTTCTTCCCTAGTGAGCTTTTTGGCATCCCAGAAGTACTAGCCCAAAGTCAATGGAATAACACTGCAATCGCCAACGGCAACACAGTACTAAAACGTTTTGAATCTTCTCATCTTTTCCATTCTCTCGACGAGATGCCCGATACCCAAAGCGACTTCATTCGACATGTTGCCAAGCTCGCTTGAAGAGCCAAGCTTATCGCAAACGACAGTCCTTTTTTGCAGCCAAATGGCACGATAAATGCAAAACCCACTATAACAAACCGAAGGAGGTTATAGTGAAGCAAACAACAACAAACCAGAATTTTAGCACTCAGAATACTGTTGAGACGGGTGCATCACTTGCCGAACTGTTTGCGGTCAACACACAGGCCCACAGTGGTGCGCCGGCGACGCCGGCAATCGAAATTGTGCATTACGATAAGAATGATAAACGCAGCAGCTATGATGTGTTTCCGCTGAGCACTTTTGCCACTCAATAAACATCTAGCCTAGAAAAAAGGTATAGAGCACAAGACACAACCAGCTCGGCACATTCGGCTGCAGACGATGAAGGCCGCAAAATGAGGAGGATCAGCCAGCCATATTAAGACGGGCTCGGCGTCGACGCTCAGATGATGGGGGGATGCGCAACATATCACGATATTTGGCAACCGTCCTACGGGCAAGCTTCACGCCCTTCTCCGACACCATGGCAGCGATGGCATCATCACTTAGCGGTTTGGCGGCAGGTTCTCCATCGACAATTGACTTGATCATGTCTCGCACTGCACCAGCAGCCTTGCTGTCCCCATCATCACTAGCGGCGATGGAGACACTAAACAACGACTTCATCGGAAAGCTACCTTTAGGAGTTGCGATCAAAAGACCACTGGTCACGCGGCTGACAGTGCTTTCATGCATGCCAACCGCTTCGGCGACATTTTTGAGCGACAGCGGCTTCAGTGCAGAGAGACCATGTGTCAGAAAGTCGGCCTGGCGGGCGACAATTTCACCGCTGATCTTCAGAGTTGTGGTATTACGCTGTTCAAGAGCGCGGCGCAGCCAGCGGGCTGAACCAAGCGCCTCATTCGCGTATGATTTTTCTTCTTCGTTCTTGGCACGACGGTTTTTGGCGTTCACTTCCGAAGCATACTCTTCGTTGATAACAAGTGAAGGTAAGGTCGATCTGTTCAGATCAACTATCCATCCTTCCGCGCCGCGGCTGACGACCACATCGGGAGCGCCAACACGAAGCAGCGTTGGCTCAAACGCCTCACCCGGCTTTGGATTGAATTCACGGATTTTCTTTAGGCAGGCGGCAATTTCAGTGATATCGCATTTTGCCTTGCGCGCCAAAACCGCAAGTTCACCGCGGCCAAGCAGTTCAAGATTAGCAAGTACTACGTCCATTTCAGCCGACAAAACGCCACCCTCGCGCGCTTGAATGCGCAAACATTCGGCAAGACTGCGGGCAAAGACGCCCTCCGGCTCGAGGCGCTGTAGGATTACCAGCGTCGCCTCAGCTTCTTCTCCTGAACAACCGCATTTTTCAGCAATATTCTCAACAGTCTGGCCAAGCCAGCCGCTCGGCTCAAGCGAGTCAGCAAATTCATAAGCAATAAATCGCTGGCGTGGGTCAAAGATACTCAGATCAATCTGTCTCAGAACAAATTCGGTTAGGGTCTCGGGCTGTTCGGGAACCAGATTGGCGAGGCTGTCCCAGTCAGTATCACCGGTGGCAACTGGCGTAGCACTACGGCCAAGATCAAGCCCATTTGATTCAAACCTATTCTCAAAATCACCATGCGCCGTCGGATCATCAGTAATGGCTGCGCCGTCACGTATGCAATCGGCCAAATCAGCTGGAGTGGTTGGCTCAGTCTGTACAGCTGGCGTCTCAGGCACAGATAGATTAGCGTTGTCCGGTTTTGATACTTCAACCTCGAGAAATGGATTTTCAAGCGCCTGTTCCTCAAGGAAATTCTGGATGTCGAGGTTGGTCATCTGCAACAGTTTGATAGCTTGTTGCAGCTGAGGCGTCATGACAAGAGATTGCTTCTGCTTTACGCTCAGTGATGGCATTAACTGCATGATTTTCTCCCTAAGTTGGATTAACGATGAAGAAGAAAATCTTGCTTTGCAAAAAGACTATTTGACGCCGCCGAGTGTCAAATTTCAGACATTTTTGTTCATATCTTTCAGAAGGTTAAAAACGTGCACTCAACAGAAAATGAAAAAGTGTCAACAAATGGACGGCAAAGCAGCTCAAATAGAGGGCAAAACAAGCTATTGCGCCTAATCCGCCCGATCGTATAGCTTGATTGGCACAACACTTGAATAACCGAGACCGTGATGGCCCCAAACCAGACGTAAAGGAGTTAGCAGTAGTGATTACTTTATCACGAAACAGACCTGCACGCGGCAGCACCTGCCAGCGCTGTCAGATCATCCGTTCCTTCATCGCTTTTGCGATCATGCTTGGTATTTTTTCTCTCGTCATTGACGATAGTGCTCAGTTTCTGCGGGTGGTGACCCCGGAACGCGCTGCCAGTGCGATCTGGATTGCTGGAGGCATTTTGTTTTTGGTAAAGCTAGGTGCCTGGCTGAGGGAGCGCCGAGTCACCGTCAGCGCCGATCGCGTACCAGCCGCACAGCTAGCCGCTGATAGGGAAAAAACCGCCCATAAGTATGGCCGGTAAAGAAATTCACTGACCACATATGACGCTTGGCAAAGCGGTTGACTTCGCTAGTCCAATAGGCCTCAGACGAGGTTTGTGGAAAATATTTCTTGCTGATCTTCGGGCGCTCACACTCATGGCAGACTAAACCCTCCAACTCTTCCAGCGTTGGTAACCGCCACTTACCTCCTAACTGTTCGTTTGCCTGTGATATTGCGTTGGTAATTTCTTCCTGGTTCAATTTGACTAGTTTCCCAGTGCAACCTGTTCCATCCCAAACCTGGCCAACAGTGCATCGCAGCCATTCGATCCCAAATTTTAAATCAATGACAACGTAGTCGCGGGCAATATATTCAGACGTCTGGGCTGGCGATGCGACAGAGAGCATCAATAAAACGGCCAGCAGATATCGAACCAAAATCCTCATTATGAGACTCCCTATCAACTGCAACGTAATATATACAGTCAGCGGCGTCACGTGAACGCTATTTATTGTGTATTTGTCCATGCGAGAATCGTGCCGTTTACTCGCTGCGGTCTTGATCATATTCCATAAAACCGCAACAATTAATTACGTTGATCTGGTTTAATTCGAAACCTAAGGGCGCTATTGAGCCTATTTGGTACGGATATTGCTAGTTTGCTGGGCATTCTGCTTTTTGAAAGGGTGAGACAACAAATGGATATTGCATCAGTTCTTGGCTTTATCGGAGCCGTCGGAATGATCGTGCTTGCGATGATATTGGGTGGTGGTGTGTCACCGTTTATCGATCCACCTTCGCTGGCGATTGTTGGCGGTGGCACGTTCTTTGCTGTAATGTATAATTGTCCCCTGCCAGCATTTCTCGGCAGCTTTGGTGCCATGGGCAAGGCTTTTTTTCCACCAGTAAAACAACTTCCAGATATGGTTGAGCGAATGACTGATCTTGCCGGCATCGCCCGCAAAGACGGAATGATGGCGCTCGAAGGCCAGGAAGTACCGGACCCATTTTTTGAAAAGGGTCTTCAGATGCTGGTCGATGGTGCTGACGAAAACAAACTTGCTAGCCAGCTAACCATGGAGATCAAATCCATGAAATCACGCCATGAGGCCAATCAAACAATCGTTAAGGCCTGGGTTGACCTGGCCCCGGCGATGGGAATGATCGGCACTTTAATCGGACTCGTTCTGATGCTGGGTAACATGGCCGATCCAAAAGCGATTGGGCCGGCCATGGCGGTGGCACTGTTAACAACGCTCTATGGAGCCTTCATAGCTAACATTGTTTTCGCACCGATGGTTCTCAAGCTCGAAGGTTATACCACCTATGAGGTTGTCTATCGCGAGATGGTTGTTGAGGGTCTGCGTAACATTGCTCGGGGCGAGTCACCCCGAAACATTCAAGATATTATGCTTTCCAGCCTGCCACCAAAGCTTCAAGCCCAAATGGCTGACGCTTAAGCTAGAACAGATGTTGAGGATTTTGCTGGAGATAGAAAATGGCTGATGCCAAAGAAGTTGATGGTGAAGAAGAAGAAGAGGTAGTAGAATTTGAAGAAGGCTGCCCCGAATGCAAAAAATGTCCCCCTGTAGGCGCGCCAGCTTGGATGGCGACTTTCGCCGACATGGCAACCCTTTTGATGGCGTTCTTTGTTTTGATACTCTCATTTGCCGAATTCAACGTGCCAAAATTCAAACAGATTTCGGGATCGCTAAAAAATGCCTTTGGTGTTCAGCGTGTGGTACCGATTGTTGAACAGCCCAAAGGAACAACGATCCTGTCGTTGAATTTCAGTCCTTCGCCAAACCCGTCAATCTCAACGGACATGACGCAGCAGACGACTAGCACAGCACAGCCTGACCTGGAGTTGAAGCAGAAGGAAAAGGACGACGAGGGCGGCGAAAGTGAAGCAGCAGATGACATTGTGCGCGCACTTGAGGACGCCATTGCACGCGGCGAGATCGAAGTGGAGACACTTGGTGAGACTGTTGTTGTCAACTTCACCGCAGCCGAGTCAGAGCAAAAGGATCTGCCACAATTGCTAAGGCAGACAATGAACGCCATTGAAAAGGCGCAGGACGCCAACGGCAAAACTGATCAGGAAGTGCTTATTGGTGGGCTAAATGAAGAATTGGGCCAACTGATGGCCGATGCGAGTGCCGCTCTTGAGGCTCTTACCGCCGCCGATCAGGCAACGCAGGATGCCGCGTCCGAACAGCAGAACAAAAATGAAAAGGCCAAGATTGCCGAGGATGAGCTGAAGGTTGCGCTTCGCCAGGAGATTGGAGAAGGACTTGTGGCAGTTGAGCGTGAGGAAGATAAGGTGATTATCACTGTGGGTGCTGGTGGCGCCTTCCCTTCAGGGTCAGCTGATCTTACAAACTCGGCAAAGGAAATTATGGCTAACATCGCCGGCGTCAATGCTGAAGGTAATGGCAAGATAACCGTATCAGGCCACACCGATGACGTGCCTTTGATTTTTGGCTCGCGGTTCCGTGACAATTGGGATCTGGCAGCTGCTCGCTCGGCCAGCGTTGTTCAAGCGCTCGAAGATACTGGAATGATACCAGCGAGCCGCATGCAGGCCATCAGCTATGGTGAGTCAAAGCCGATTGAGAGCAACAGCACCTCTGATGGCCGGTCGGTCAACCGCCGGATAGAGATCGAGATCAACTACTAAAATGTGGGGGGATTTGACTGCTCTTAGCCGAAAATTAGTTTTCATTAGGCAACAGAGTGGCGGTGGCTTTTGACTTACTGAAGCGTCGATTGGCGATTAAAAGCCCAAAGTGGGTGTTGCTAGTTATTCAAACGCAAACCTTCTGGACTGCGACCAGCGAATCAGCAAGAAAATTGAGCGGCTTTAAAATAGATGATATTGGTCACGGCTTTTGGACAGCCACGGCGCAAGAGACAACGCTCTGCCAGAGCCCACACAAAGTATGTCGGGTAAAGTTTGTCTTCCGATCAAGATAAGTGCAGCTAAAAAAATAAGCGTTACTTAGAATAAAAATTTATTCAGGTTGCACAGGCGCAGCATTTGCCTCAGCCGATGGCTGACTAGACTTCCGACGGCGCCGCTTCTTTGCCGGAGGCTGCTCTGCCTCAGGTTGTTCAACAAAAGAGGGATTATAAATACTTTTTGGATCGAACTGCCGGCAGGTTTCTTGCACTTCCTGAATCGATCTCGCGGCAACGATCATCCACATTTGGCGTTGTCGCATCAAGTTGAAACTGCGCTGCAAGGTCAGCTGCGCCCGCCGGAAATAGAGTGCCAGTAGGACAATTACTATGACGAACAGCATCCAGCTTACAGTTAGTGTTACCCCATAAATCAGGATCACAGCGAGCAGAACTTCCCACAGGCGGTTCTGCATCAACCAAACTGGTGAGGCCAGCATCGCCATCATCGACGGTTGGGTATCGATTATCACACATTTATGATTGATATCTCGAAGAACTTCGAAAATACGGTAATCCTCCAACGGGGCAATCGTGATTTCAGCTAATTTCCTGCTTGCGGCATCAGTGATTTCGGGCTTTGCATATTCAAAGGCACAGCCAAGCGGCCCACGTGCGATCACGTGAAACAAGCTTTCCTCGCGAAAAATTGTCAGGAAAATACCGGTCTGTGGGTCACATTCAAAGATCATGTCAAGCAGGAGATCAACGTCGCCCTTGAAAGGCTTGCCATCAACAGCAACGATAGCGTCATCATGTTGCAAACGCAGTGTGCGTGCCCGACATATAGGTCTGATATCCTTGATTGTAAAAACGCTGTTTTGGAACGTCTCAGCCGCGTCGGAGGTCTTTGTGGTTGCAGCCGGGCTCAGCATCGCGTCGTTCCAGCCAAACAAAGCAACGAATGAGCCTGTGGTAAGCCGTAGTTCAGAATGCGGTCTGTTGAGAGATCAGCCATATTCAAGTCCATAACCATACCCTTAAAAACTTAGCGTGATACCGCCGATGACGGTACCACGACATATCTGTTTGGACCATCTAATCGACGGCTCGCAAATGTCCTCAAGGATAGCTGACACGGTTGTCACGCTCCTTGAACATCCCCCTGATCGCCGCTGTCTGGTCAGACAGCGCATTCAATTCAAGCAGCATACTCTTTTGATTTTTTGCAATACCCTCGACAAATTTGGCGTTAGAAAAATCCTTCTTCATCCCTGAAATCACTGACTCAGTGTGTGCTTCTGTGGACTCCATCTGTGCGATCATCTTTCGGGTCTGTGAGCCAAGCTCGCCGGCGATCCCTGTGGTAATGGCACTAGCTAAAGTCTCGTTGGATTTTGCAATCTCGGTTGTTGTTTCCCTCAGCCCGGCAATGACCGCTTCATTCGTACGGGCAATGACCTCACGCAATCCGTTCAGCTCTTTGATCAATGTTTCGTTTTGGGCAACCAACGTCCGCTGAGCTTCCATAGCGGATTTCATCCGATCGAGTGAGTCATTCACAGAATCGACATTCTCAGCAAAAACAACAAGCGCCTCGCGACTAGTTGTCGTCATTGTCGTGAGGTCAGCCATTGTCCGGAAATAGATCAGGCCAGCAAAGAGCAGCGCTGCAACCGCAGCCATCATGGAACTGGCAAAGATGATGACAGTATAGCGGTGAACATTTTTCACGGATGCCTCCAACTTTTTATTGTCACGTTTGACTTTGTTAAACTCTGACGTCACGTCTGTAGCTGCGTCTGCTGCATCAAGAGCAATCTTGATGCTTTCCTGTACAGCATTATACTCGGCGCTCATGCCTGTCTCCCGTTCATTCCGGTCGAAGATCGACTCCGTCGTTGCGGAGCCTTCGCCTGATGGTAAGCACATTTCATGCCAGTCGTCTCAAAAACGGTGCGTGCCGGCAAAAATTGTCCCTTGAATCCAAATTTTCGACAGCCGTACGGGCGTACCGGGTCATGTGTAATGAAATGGAACTGACATTCAAAGCAGTTCACGCGATTATCAGTCATCTACCTCACCTCTTATCCGCATCACAAGATCAGCAATGATAAAACGTGCGCCAGCGGCAACACAGGCTAAGCCGGCAAGACCAACTGCAATACATTTGAGAAGTGGGGCACCCTCGCCATAGAGCTGCATCGTTTCAAGAATAGCATAGATGCCAAGGCCATAAAAGCTGACGCTACTGATCATCTCGCCAACGCTTCGCTGTTTCCGACGCTTCGCAGGAACTATCATCGCACCTCTCCTTCAGGACGGCCATTTTCATCAAAGCACATTTCTGGCGGCAGACTGATTTCTGGTTCGTCGAGTGTTTCCCCCCTGTCAACACGATAAACATAAGCCAAAATAATGGCCACCGCATTGTACAGACCCTCGGAAATTTCCGCACCGAGATCACTAGTGAAATAAAGTGCGCGTGCTAGCAAAGGAATGCGCAACACCCTTACCTTGGCATCGTTTGCGCGCTCGATGATTTGCTCAGCCATCTTGCCCTTACCCATCGCCACAACAGTTGGCGCACCCACCTCACCGGCCTCATATTTGATAGCCACAGCAAAATGTGTCGGATTGGTGATCACTGTTGTCGCCGATGCCACATTGTCGAGTGCCTCGCGCTGACGGCCACCCTCAGCTGCCTGTTGCATCTGCATGCGGCGAATCTTTGCTTTCACCTCGGGCGATCCCTCGGTCTGTTTAAATTCGTCTTTGACCTCTTTGTGCGTCATTTTCAATGATTTTACATGGCTATGACGCTGCCAGGCATAATCTATGGCTGCGATAATCATCAGCGCTATAAGCATGGCGCCGATCATTAGCGGAAAGACACTGCCTATCTTGCCAAGTGCTGCGCCAAGCGTGCTATTTGTAAGATATACGATGCCCGGCAGATGCACGTAGATCACCCATGCGCCTATGCCAAACAGCGAGGCAACCTTGAGGATCGCCTTTCCAAGCTCGACTAACCCCTTCATCGAGAACATCCGCTTTAGGCCGGATAGTAAATTGATACGGTTCCCTTTGAATTCCATTGATTTGGGCGCAAAATTAATTCCACCTACAGCGGCCTGGGTTGCCAGTGACACGAGCAGCAACGGAATGCCGATTATCAGTGTAGTCAAAATGACTAAATAGAACCCATGTTTGAGCTTTCCAAGGCCAAAGCTCCGGATATCGGTGGCGGTGTCGAACTCGAACAGTCTGCCCCAGACATCAAGAATCTGCGGGACAAGTTGTGATGATGCAAGTAGCAACGCAAGGCCCATTCCAATACTTGTAAACACGAACATCTCCTTGGAGGTCAGGACCTTTCCGTCCTCAGCAGCCTTGTCAAGCTTTCTTTGGGAGGGTTCTTCGGTCTTTTCTTGCCCGTCCTCATTTTCCTCAGCCATCTGGCATCTCCGTAATCATAGTTTGCAGATTAGCAAGTGAGTCATCGATCAATTGGGCCATACTATCACCCATCCCACCTGTAGAAAGGTAGAGTAGAAGGAAGACAGCCAAAAGCGAAATTGGAAAGCCAAAGGAGAACAAATTCAACTGTGGCGCCGATTTGGTAATGATACCGATGGCAACATTGATCATCAGCAACACCATGGCAATTGGGAGCATGATTATGGTCGCGGCAACGAACATTGTGCCTGCTGCATTGATCCCGGCACCTATCAGCACCTGCGGTGCTAAAGACCCACCAATTGGTAGCATGCGATAGGATTCCATCATTGTCGCCAGCGCGATAAGATGACCGTCTAGGGAGAGAAACAAGACGGTTAGAAACAAATATAGCGTCTGACTGACAACCGGGGTTTGGCCACCAGTCTGCGGGTCAACCTGGGCTGCAAATCCAAGACCAGCGGAGGAAGCGATTTTCTCGCCAGCCAACATCACGGAGGAAAACCAGATGGTCAGGACAAGGCCAGCCGAGAGGCCGATTGCAACCTCGACCAGTATCATCATGACACCAGCAGCTGTAGAGATTATGGCCGGATCAATTGCCGGCAACTGCACCGCGACGATGGCAGTGATAGTTAGGGCAAGAACTATACGCACCTGCAACGGCAACCAGCGTGCGCCAAACAGTGGCGCTGCAATGATAAAAGAGCCAATACGAAGGCTCGCTATGAAATATTGCAACAACATCGTGATCACCTGATTGAGGTCAAGCCCAGGCAATCCTGTCAGCGATGGTGTGGCAAGCCCTAGCATAATCTGATCAGCTGATCCGAGTGATCTGGTCAAAGATGAAGGCAAAATAATCTGATAATTGAGTCAGCATGAAGGTGGAGAGAAGGCCGAAAGTCATTACAACAATCACCAACTTTGGCACAAAACTGAGAGTCATCTCATTAATCGAGGTTGCTGCCTGTATGATACCAATAATCAAACCAACAATTAACGCCACTGCCAGTAACGGACCAGCGGCAAGAATGATTTGCCAGAAGGCAATCCTCAGAAATTCGACATTTTCGTCAAAACCCATTTTAAGTGCCCCCCTAAAAGGCTATTCCTCGTTACCTGCGTCAGCCACCAGCATAGGTAGCCACGAGTGAACCTACGGTCATTGCCCATCCATCGACCAGAACGAAGAGAAGAAGTTTGAAGGGTAGCGAAACCAGCATCGGGCTTAGCATCATCATACCCAGAGACATCAGAATAGAAGCGATCACCATGTCAATCACAAGGAAGGGCAGGAACAGCAGAAAGCCAATCTGGAAGGCAGTTTTCAATTCAGAGGTAATAAAGGCAGGCAGCAGAACCGTCAGCGGCACATCTTCCGGCGAGGCATAGGGCTCGTCACCCGCCATCTCGGTGAACATTACAAGGTCATTAACCCGCGTGTTGTTGACGAGAAAATCCTTCATCAAATTGGCGCCATTGATAAGTGCTGTATCTGCCGGCATTAACCCGTCAAGATAGGGTGAAAGCACCGCACCATTTATTTCCGTGAAGGTTGGTGCCATTATGAACATTGTTAGGAACAAGGCAATCGCCACAAGCACTTGATTAGGCGGTGTCTGCTGGGTCCCCATCGCCTGACGCAGAATTGAAAGCACAATAATGATGCGGGTGAAGGACGTCATCCCAAGGACGAGCGACGGCAGAACCGTCAGGCCGGTCATCAGCGCCAAAATCTGCAGTGATAGCGAATAAGTGGAGCCACCATCGGCACCGCTAGCGACATTGAATGCCGGAATACCAGCAGCCATATCCTGCGCCGTGGCAGTGCCAGCCAAAAAACTTATCAGCAGCACGGGAGCAACGAAAGTAAGGAAGAAAAACCGGGTCATTTGCCAAGCCCCAAGGATGGGTTACGACGGCGCGCCTCTGCAATGGCGCTAGCGATCTGGTCGACATTTGTCTTGCTGGGCTGCCGATCGGTCAATGAACTGTTTGAGGGTGCGGTGTTAGTTTTCCGTGGCGCCGGCTGTTTCGATATATTTTGAGATTTTGCAGATGATGTTTTGATTGTTGGCTTCTGAATATCGACCAGCGTCATCGGAGTCTCAGAAACGCTGTCGCTGGCAGAATCAACCCTGACAACAGTTGCCGCATGGCCCTTTCCGGCATGAATCATAAAAGGCTGGCCATCAACCTCGATAAGATATAGCCGCTGATGCGGTGTTAGTGACATATCCTCGATATACTGCATACGCTTGGTGCGATGGATATGTTTGGATAACCCCCCACGAAAACGACGAACAAAAAACAACGCCGAAATCAATAGCAACAGAAAAGTCACCATGATGATGATCTGATAGGGTTGGATAGCATCCACAGGCATTAGAAACTCCGTCACAAAAACTCGTGTCTAATGCAAGGCAAGGGGCGTGCCAGTACTGTTTTATCTCTGAAAAAAATTATTATCTTTCTGTTTTTTTGTGATTTATTCTACTATTTTCCATTCGCTGCAAGGCGTACGTTAATATCTTGCAGGAAACCCTACGAGCAACGAGCTTCGGCAAACAGACAAGTGTCGGAAAAATGACAGTCTAGACTGAATCGACACGATCTTCAGGCGCTACAATTTCAGAGAAGCGGACGCCAAAGCGCTCACCAACCATTACTACCTCACCCTTAGCAATCATCGTGCCGTTCGCTAGAATGTCTAGCGGATCACCGGCGAGGCGGTCCAACTCGATTACAGATCCCTCATTAAGCCGCAACAAATCACGAATCTTAATCTCCGCACTGCCAACTTCAACAGTGAGAACCACGTCTATATTTTCCAGCAGGCGCATATTGTCCATGCTTATCCGTTCCGAATCCGGATGCTTTTCCTCAGTGCCTACATCTGCTTCGGTATCTTCAGCCATCAGTCTTCCTTTCCATGCCACCGCCTTTAGAGCGGTTTTTTCTATCACGTTCAAGCGGGCAGCGGCCTTATCGCGACCTTGTCTATTCGCTACGACGGTCCGTCAGGCTAATTGCCGCCTGACCACCGACTTCTCCAAGCTCGCCATTATAGAATGGTAGCTTTTCAATCAGAATTTCAACACCCTCGCCAATTTCGATTGGGAACACATCGCCTTCTTTGAGGTGGATAAGTTTGTTCATCGAAACAGTTGGTTCACTCAGCCGAGCAGTCAAGTTCAGCGGGATTTCAACAACTGCACGCTCCATCCTATCACGCCAGGTTTTATCGTCATTCGCCTTGTCGGTCTGCACGCGGGAGCGGAGAAGCGAGGCTATTGGTTTGAGTGTCTGCAGCGGATAGATAATATCAAAACTAGCGGCATCGATATCCGGCAACTGCACAACAAAGGAGCAGATGATGACAAGGTCACTACCATCAACAAAAGAGGCAAATTGCGGGTTAACCTCACGGCTACTATATTGGATACTGATTTCCAGCAGATCCCGCCATGCGACCTCGAGAGTTTCGTTCAAGCCAGAGCTTATGATTTCGATGATGCGCTCCTCAGTCGCCGTGAATTCAGACCGAGTTGTTGCCAGCGGCTTGATCTTACCGCCGTAATAGGAATTAGTCAGCACTGAAATGAAGGTGGGTGACAGCACGACAAGCATGCTGCCACGCAGTTCTTCGATCCGACTAATGTTCAGGCTCATGAAATTCTCGATGCCCGCAGTGTATTCATCAAATGTTTTCACTTCAGGCGGGAAAGAGGAAATTCGCGGCTGGATACGCAGCATGGGCAGAAACACCTGACGCGCCATGCGGGCGAAACGTTCGTTAATCATGCGCAGCGCATAATAATCACCAAGGAGCGAGAGATCGTCCGAGCCAAACTGAAAAGGCCGGACGTCCTTGTCCTCGTTAGAGGTCACAGTATTTTCGCCGCCGTCTTCGCTCAATCCTTCGATTAGCGCGTTAACCTCATCACTGCTCAATTTACGCGTTGATGCCACAATGCCACCTTTTCATTACCAAGCCTTTACCCAGTCCGGCAGCCAGCCAAATGGCCGACAGACTTGACCTTATTGCAACACAAATGAGGTAAAGTGAACCTCTTCCACACCACCGAACCCTTCAAGGTCCTCTAACTTCATATTTAATCCAACCCGCAGCGCAGCAGAAAGCGCGTCACGGCCTGTCTGCCCTTTTACGTCCTCTTCAGTGAACTCGGAAATCACGCCAAGAATTACTGAACGCAGAGCCAGTTGATGCGCCTCAACATTGGCCATCACAGTATCATCATACTGGGTGGAAACGCCAACACCGATCTGCAGCATTTTGCGCGAGCCCTGTAGATTGGTTGTGAATGTTCCTGGAAACTCATGATAGATCGTGGCAAAGACTTCGGCGTTGGGCGAATCCTTGGACTGTTTCTGCGGCGTTGCGTTATCTGCAGCAGCCTCTGCTTCCTCAGCCTCTTTCATCTTACGCTCGATGATTTCTTCAATCTGCTCAGACGGATCTGGCTGGCTTGAACCAAACACCACATAACCTATGCCCAAACCGATAGCGATCAGCAAAAACCCACCACCACCAAAGATTAAAATCTTTTTGATCAGACCGCTCTTGCCGCCCTCTTCTGCATCATTTTCAGCCATTGTCGATTCCTCTTTTTGACAAACTCATCATGCCAGAACGTTCAACACCGCCGTTTCGCCAGGTGCCAATGCAGTTGTCGTATCAATTTCGATATCGCTTGCATCCGCACTGTCTGACAACAGTTTATTACTATGTTCTGAATTTTTACCATCTTTATTAGCATTGTGCCCGGACGTTTGCTGGTCGGCAAACATATGCGATCCACCGCCATCGCCTGTACCACCGCCATCACCATTAATGATAGTAGCGGTGGTTTGCATGTTGCTAAGGCGTAAACCTGATTGTTCGAACATTTGCGCAAGCTGTGCACGAGAGTCACGTAGCAGGCTGGCTGCCTGCGTTGTATCAGCAGCAATGCGGATCGTCGCGCGACCGTCACGGAGGCCCATATTCACCTGCAAACGTCCCAGATTGCGAGGCTCCAGAACAATCCGCACCGCACCAGTGCCATTCTGTAAACTCGTCTGCAGCCGTCGAACCATTGTATCCGCCCAGCCATTCTGCTGGACATTCAGCCGGTAAACGGCAACACGCTCGCCACCAGCATTCTTTGTATTTGGATCAATCCCCTGCTGTGCATCACGCCCCTGCTGTCCAGACGCATTTCCACCAGACTGACCACTCTGCTGCTGCGTGGTCGCTGACTGCTGCGACTGGTGATTACTCTCTGTTGACGCCTCAGCGACCATTTGGCGCGAGAGGTCAAGCGTCATAGGCGGGGTCACCGAACGGCTGGGTGTACCGCCCCTGTGGGCCATCGTCATTGTCTTTGCTGCAACGCTATTTGCGGTCTGCAAAGGGACATCAACTGGTTTCATGATGCGATCATTGCGCTGCCCATTTGGCATTCTCTGGGCAGCTTCTATCTCGGTTTTTATCCCAGGTTTACCGCTGAATTCAGCCTTGGAGAGCTTTTCCGGCGCCACCTCATCAAGCAAGATGGCATCACCAACTGTACTGCGCTGTTCGATCACTGGCTGAGCCATCATCGGCGTTGCGGCTCGGCGATCAAAGCCGGCCATTGGATGCTGTAGTGGTGAAAGTCTCTGACCTGAGGGATGAGATGGTCCTTGAGAATGCGTTACCTGTTCCGACGTCACTGGTCCCTGACCAGATTGCTGTGGTGGCCCTTGCAGTTGCTTTCCTAGTTTCGGCATTTCTGGTCCCTGGCCAGAGGCCTGCGGTGGTCCCTGGAGATGTTTAATCACCGGAGGAACGGCTGGTCCTTGACCAGATTTCTGCGGTGGTCCTTGAACGAGATTAGCTAACTGTACCGGCACGGGCCCCTGCCCGGAAGGCTGTGGCGGGCCCTGTAATGCATTGGAGACAACGTCAGCCAGCGGTAGATTGAGCGCTGCGCTAACGGCGACTTGTGGGTCAAAATCAATGATAGCCTCACGCTCAGCTGTCGCAGCAGCTTCAATAGCCGGGACTCGTGACACGGAGCCGTTTAGAACCGGCCTCATTATTGCATGAATCAGGGCTTTCAACTGCGGGTTGGACAGAGCCTCAGAATCATAAGCTGTCTTTGGTGCAGAACCCTCTGTCGCTTCAATCAGTTGTTTGCGCTCAATTAACGCCACTGCAGCCTGCCGCATCAAATGGGTAGCGATAGCTGTTGTCTCCTTCATTGGAGCATCAGAAAAAATAGTCTTGTCGGTGGTGGTGGCAGGTGCCTCAGCTTCGGTGCGGCCAGAGCCAACAATCTGCTGCGCAGCAATAAGAAGTTCTGTCAAATTCGCCATTTCATCCAAATCAATAGCACCAGCATCAATAGCACCGGCATCAATAGCACCGGCATCAATAGCACCAGCATCAATAGCACCAGCATCAACAATTTTCGTGCCAACGCTGTTTTGTTGACTGACATTAAGCGTTGCAATACTTGTAACCGGCGATGTGACAGCAGAATCAGATAACTGGCTCATGTTCTCCTTGCTAGCATCATTTTTAGGTTGCATCTGCGCAAAAAGGCTAGAAAACAGTGCGAGCGCTTCGGGCGAGAGCGCGCCTTCGGTCTCGGATAATGTTTCGTTGGGACCGCCAAGGGCTAAATTTGCTGCTTTTGCTTCGATATGTGTCATTTCAAACCCATCATAATCTCGTGCAGGGCGCACGTGTCCGGGAAAAGTGTTGCAAAAACAATGCCAGGAACACCAGCGTGATCATTTTTTGAATGGTTCACTCCAAATCCAGAGCAGGTCAGCAGATCTCAGTTGCACGGCCGGGCCCGGGCGGGCAGCAGCGCGGCAAGTCGATCTTCTTGTTGCTCGCGTTCTCGGCGACGGTGCTCAATTCCTTTTTTGACCGAAAGCTCATGCCGATAGCGCTCAGTGGCAAGCTGTTCTCTTTGCACACTAACCTCGGCGTTAAGAAACTCATTGCGGTTGCTGATTGTTGTCAATTGTTCGTGCATGCGGGATGAATACCAGTTGGCTGACCGGATTTGCATTGCTGTCGTAGCCCCTGGTTTGATCGCGGTTTCATCAACAATTGCGGACAGCTGTGTCTGAATTTTGGTGGTCCGCTCAAGCTCCTCTTGCAATGTGCGCATCGCCTGAATTTTCCTCGCCATCTCAACCTTCTGCTTCAGCGCCAAACGTTCATAGATGGACTTACGCCTCGCCATTATGAGGCCATGAGCTTAAGCAGTTCACTGCGGCTGCTTTCAAAATCAGCCTTCTCATTTTCCTGCTGTTGAATATAATTCATCAACGCCGTCCATAGAGAAACCGCGAGATCAAGTTCCGCGTCTTGACCCGGGGAGTATCCACCCATCAGCAGTAGATCGCGGTTTTCCATGTAGAGCGATACAAGCCGGCGGAATTTACGGCTTGCCTGCTGGTGATCAACTCCAACGATGTCATTCATCACGCGACTGACTGATGACGGCACATCAACCGCTGGATAAACACCCATTTGGGTCTGGTCACGCGACAGCAAGATATGACCATCAAGAATGGCGCGAGCCGCATCGACGACCGGGTCATTTGCGTCATCGCCATCAGCCAGAATCGTATAAATAGCGGTGATCGCCCCTTGCCCTTTGGCACCGGTTCCGGTGCGCTCAATCAAGCGTGGGATCATCGAGACAACCGACGGCGGATATCCTTTTGAGGTGGGCTGTTCACCTAGCGCCAGGCCAATTTCCCGGCGAGCATGGGCGACTCGCGTCAACGAATCCATGATCAGCAGAACATTTTTGCCCTTGTCACGGTAATATTCAGCAATCGCTGTTGCCCGCTCAGCCCCTCGAATACGCAATAACGGCGACCGGTCAGCTGGCACAGCAACAACGGCAGTGCGGTTGCGGGCATCGCCAGCAAGAATTGTGTTCACAAAAGCACCTACCTCGCGTCCGCGCTCACCGATCATCCCAACTACAACAATATCGGCAGTCGTGTAGCGACTCATCATCCCCAACAGAACAGATTTACCGACGCCGGAGCCGGCGATAATACCAATCCGCTGACCCATGCCGACTGTCAGCATTGAATTGATTACGCGCACGCCGACATCGAGCGGTTTGTCCACAGGCTGGCGCGCTAGCGGATTCAGCGTCTTACCCATCAACGGCCAATGATCGTCAAGATCAAGAGCTACGCCATCATCCAACGGATTGCCGAGTGCATCTGTCACGCGGCCAAGAAGCCCATCACCAACGGGAATGGCAGCACCATCATCAAACAGCGTCACTCGCGCGCCGACACGGATGCGCGCACCGAAATCATGCAACGAGAGTAGATTATTGCCGTGGTGAAAGCCGATCACCTCAGCAACGGCGTTTTCTTCCTCGTCGGTCTCAATCTGGCAGAGCGCGCCAATATTTGCTGGAAAACCGTTGCATTCAACCATCTGTCCATCATAACGGCTAACGTGGCCGTAAATTGCCATCGGCTGATCAACGGCCAGTTTTTTGACCTTGCTAATCAGCATATCGCTGAGCTGGTTCATGATTGGTCCGTTCCGTTCTCATCGGCAGCGTCAGCCGCTGGAGCTTTATCATCATCTGCCTCAGCACTGGATTTCAGACCAATCGAGAAGCCACCCTCGCGTGCGGCGTCCGGCGTGGTGGGGTTGTCACCAGAGACATCATTGCTGACGGTGATGGCCCCCGTGGACCCGCTATCTCCTGGCTCTGAGGCAGTTATTTCTTTGGGCGCGGATTCGGCGATATCTACCTTAGCGTCTGCAGTTAGATTTGACGCTTCCTCAGTAAGTGCGCCTGCTGGCTGAAAAGTCGCCCTTCGGCTCACTCGCCGTTGCAGTTCATCTTCGATACCGATCCCGTCAATTACCAGCCTTACATCGCCTGGCGCCAGCGTTTCGTCAGAATCAAGGCTACAATTCTGCAGCTTTTCACGCGTTGCAATGATCGGCTTGAGAGCCACCAGATCATTCGGATTCAGGCTGATTTGTGGTTGATCAGCGCCCTGTTTGATGGTGGCAAGAATGTCTTCAATCCGGCTGACAAACCCATCTGGCATTTCAGCAATCGCCATCCCAGCGCGTTCGCTGGCGAGTGACAAAATTGCATCGTGAATACTAGCTGTTAGTATATCAAGATCAAGAGCCGCTGAACTTGTCAACGCCAGCGTCGCTTTTTCAAAGCCCTGAATGGCGGTTTCCAACTGAGCTGTCGCCTCTGCCTGACCGGCAGCACGTCCCGCTTCATATCCCTTATCTTGGCCAGTCTTATGACCTGCTTCCTCGCCCTTAGCTCGGCCTTCGGTAAAGCCACGCTGATATTCCGCCTGCAGCTTTTCGGCGGTAGCGGCAGCGGCAATTTCTTCCTCAGTCAGCTCGGCCTCATCAGCTTCTACCTCACCAGCACTCTGCAACAATTCATCTTCACCTGACGTATCAGCGGCAGTGGCGGCCTCTGAGGCAGCAACTTCGACTGTTGACTCCTTTGCAATATCTCCACTCGCCGCATTATCGGTTGCCTCAGCGGTGTCGGCAGTTTCCACATCATGAGGGGTGGCTGTTGTTACTTTCTCCTCTGCGGAAGGCGCCTTCAATTCTGCCTCGCGGCGGCGCTGCGCCTCCATGGCGATAGTCACCAATGTGCGTGGCTCAAAACTATCCTTTGGCTTGACTGGGATATTGTCGGTCCGATGGTAGGCGGCCTGTGACGATAGCGATACAAGACGCGCAATTTCAGCGTCGTCTAGTTTGCCTGCGGGAACGTCATCCTCATCGAACACGGGCTCGATTTTTGGCGCTTCCTTTTGAGCTTCTGCAGTTTGCATCGCGTCATATCTCCTTCATAGATCCTATTGTCATGACTGCTGAACTGACGGATTAGACAAAATCATCTCCACCACGGCCTGCCAGAACAATCGTGCCTTCGTCAGACATTGTCCGAGCGATGTTGATAATGCGTTTTTGAGCATCTTGCACTTCGGTCAAGCGGACCGGACCAAGCGCCTCCATCTCGTCAGCTAGATTTGCGGCAGCACGCGATGACATGCATGCAAACAACTTGTCGCGAAGCGGTTCATCAGCACCCTTGAGGGCCAGAACCAGATCCTCTGTCTCACAGTTACGAAGCAGCGTCTGAATTGATTTATCGTCCGAATCTAAAAGATTATCGAAGACAAACATACTCTCCTGAATTGCCTGCATGAGGTTTCGGTCCTCTTCACCAATCTGCTCCATAATCAGAGCCTCGGTGTCCTGCTTGGTAAAGTTCATAATCTGAGCCGCCGCCTTTACACCACCCACTTGCGAAGCACGCAGAGTGGCGTTTGACTTGAATTTGCGCTGCATCACATCCTCGAGTTCGCGTAGCGCCTCGGGTTGCACCGTCTCGAGCGTGGCAACCCGATACACAACGTCGGGTTGCAATTCATCTGGCAGCGAAAGCAGAACATCAGAGGCAAGGCCGGCATCAAGATAAGACATCACAAGGGCAATAATCTGCGGGTGCTCATCAACAACCAATTCTGCGATCGAGCGTGCATCCATCCAGTCAAGAATCTCAATAGGACGTTCCTGGCTGGTTGGCGTAATGCGGGTTAGGACTGATTGCGCCTTGTCGTCACCAAGTGCCTTAGTTAAGACATTGCGTATATAGTTGCCGGCTCCGAGGCCAAGACTGGTCTGTTCCTTGATAATAGCAAGAAATTCGTCGAGAACCTGATTCACAAGATCCTGACCAAGACCTTGAACGGAATACATCGCCGCTCCTAGATGTTGAACTTCCCGCGGTGATAAATTTTTTACAATTTCAGCTGCCTCCTCTTCGCCAATAAGCATCATTAGAATTGCTGATTTCTGGGTTCCCGTCAGACGCTCAAAAGCATCCTTATTATCGTCATTCTTGTCCTTCTGAGCTTCAGCCATTTTACCCTCACTTCGTATTCGCTCATCATGATACCCCGTTACAAGAGCGCGGCATCTCTTATGGATTCTGGGTTACGCCATATCACTCTGGATCATCGTCTTGAAGACGTTGGACACACGTCCTGCCTCGTCTCCAACGATCATCCTGATCACAGCAACCTTATCATCATAGGTGTTCGCTGTATCCAGCATTTCTGGCGAGATTGCCGCTTTCTTCGGCTTAAGCTTGGCTTTGATGTCTTCAAGGCTCTCACCCTCCTGAATTTCGACCTGTTCGACCTCGGCTTCGTCATCAAGGCTAACCATTGCCTCACCTGGTGCACCAGCAGCAGCTGGCACCATAATCCGCGAGATCAATGGGCGAATAACACCTAGAACAACTACCGCCATTATCAAAATTGTCATACTTTGCTTCATTAGCGTGACAGCCCATTCCATATCGTACCAAGGTTTGGTTACACCTTTCAGAGTAGAAACAAAGGCTGAACTGCTGACAGTCAGGCTGTCACCACGGTCTAAATCAAGACCGATCGCGTTAATTACAAGCTTCTCAATTTCAGCAAGCTTTTCCTCAGGCACGGCCTGCACTTCGGTGAGCCCAGTCTCGATATTCACTACTTCTAAATCACGCACCAAAACAGAGGCCTGAATACGGGTTATTTTAGTTCCCGGCTTGCGTGTTGTCGATATCGTACGACTAACCTCATAATTTTTTACCTCGCTGGACGAACGGTTGCCAATGCCTCCTTCGGCACCCTTGTCCCCTTGCTCGTCCGTCACTTCTGTCTGAGTTGGTGCCCGGTTGGAGGTTGCACCCGGAATGCCGCGGGCGGTCAATTCAGAAGACGTGTCAGACGAGCGCTGCTCGCTGCGCAAAGCATTACGCTCGGGATCAACCAGTTCCTCGGTGACCTCGCTACGCGTGAAATCAATGCCGAGATTCACTTCGGCCATGACATTGCCTCCACCAACCATGGGGGTGACAATTGAAATAATGCGCTGGCGATAAATATCTTCAAGACGGATGCGGTGTTCAAGCTGCGAGTCTGTCGCTGCCGAAGCTGCGTTGCGACCTGGTTGGGAGAGAAGATTCCCATATTGATCAACTACGGTAACCTCACCTTTAGGCAAGCTTGGAACCGACGATGAAACCAGATGAACAATGGCGCTGATCTGTTGTCGTGACAGTGACCTGCCATCCTCCATCTGCACAAATACAGATGCTGATGGAGGCACCGATGCCCGCGCAAAGACAGATTTCTCGGGAATTGCAAGATGTACACGTGCAGCCACAAGGCCCTCAATTTCACTGATTGATCGGGCCAGTTCGATCTCCTGGCTCTGTTTGAGACGTACATTTTCGACAGTGCGGCTCGATCCCATGGGAATTTCGCTGATTGAGTCATAGCCCTCAGGAACAGAGGCTGGAAGACCCTGTGCCGCCAGTTGCATGCGGGCGGTGTGGTAATCGGATGTAGGCACTAGAATTTCACCTGTCGTCGGATCAAGCTGGACCTGCATACCAGAATTTGTCAGTGCCTCAACAACGCGCGCCTTTTCCGCCTCTGGCATGCCAGCATAGAGCGTCGTCACCGGTGGCTTGTTCAGGAAATAGAATGCTGCAAGACCAATAACGGCTAGCACCACGCCAAAAATTGCAGGGGCAGACCGGCGGATGCTTGGATCGGATGCAATCCGACGAACGCTGGAG
>CAJWKB010000006.1 GCA_913042065.1 uncultured Alphaproteobacteria bacterium
GACCTTGCGTGGGTTGCAGCTGGCCGGTATGACGGTTTTTGGGAGCGCGGCCTCTCCAAATGGGATATCGCCGCTGGCATACTATTGGTGCGCGAGGCGGGCGGTTTTGTGTCCGACTTCGCGTCACGCGATAAGGCGCTCGAAAGTGGCCACATTGTCGCCGCAAACCCGACGATCCATGCTGAACTTTTGAAGACCCTATGCAAATAGTGCAACAACGGCATGATGTTTCGAGATAGAGGTGCCAAACCTTGCTACATCATCAAACTACGTTGACTGTCACTTAACCCTCTAATACTCGCCTTAGACCGGGAATGATACGTGTTGCCAAAAATGATCAATCCATAAAATCACTGAGAGCAAAACAAGCTGATCAAGCGTGGCTGCGTTCCGATTTTATCTTGTTTGAACGTGTCAACTACAATGATGCCCTACGCAATGGAACGATAGGCTTGTATGATACCGCTGTGAACGATTGGACCCTTAGTCTACCGGAAAAAGTTTATTGGCAATCTTGATGACGATAATTTTCCAACATCAATATCGGTCTTATAATCTAAACTACTTAATTGCACCATCCCGTCATCCAACCAAATGTTTTCACCCTATGCCGGCGGCCATATTCCTGCCATTCTTATCGTGATAATTCTTTCCGCCGTCCCTTCAAAGGGGCGAATGTTTACAGGAGCCTAGAAGATTATGACCAATCCCCGCCGATACTTGATCCGGATGATAATCTTTCTGGCCATCGTTGGCTGCATTGCCACCTTGCTCTGGGCACCTCTGCATGATGCTTTCATGGGTAACCCCGCGCTGAACAGCGTCATTCTAGGTGCCCTGCTGCTTGGGATCGTATATGTTATCCGACAGACACTTCGACTGTCACCTGAGCAGCGCTGGCTGGTTGGCGTGCAGAAAAACGGCAAACTCAAGCAGGCAAACGCAAAGCCAATGCTTCTGGCAACCGTCTATGCCATGCTGGCCGATCAACATCAGGGCGAACACCTCTCTGCGCTGTCCCTGCGCTCGGTGCTGGATGGTGTTGCCGCCCGCCTAGATGAGGGCCGCGAGATTTCACGGTATATGATTGGCTTACTAGTTTTCCTCGGCCTTCTTGGCACATTCTGGGGACTATTGCAGACAATAGGTGCGGTTGGTAACGTGGTCGGCTCGCTTGACGCGGACAGTGCCAATTTCGAGGTAATGATGTCTCAACTTCGTAATGGTTTGGACGCACCTCTGTCGGGGATGGCGACGGCTTTCTCTTCCTCACTGTTTGGACTAGCCGGCTCTCTTGTGCTGGGATTTCTAGATTTGCAGTTGGGTCAAGCTATGGGTCGGTTTTTCAATGATTTGGAAGATTGGCTCTCAGCTTTCGCCAAATTCAATGACGGTGGCGCCAGACCCGACAATGTTAATAGCAATGCTTTGGCGTCAGGAATGAGCGAGGAGGCAGCGCGAGCACTTTTGTCACTTTCTCACTCGATTGCCGCCGGCGAAGAGTCACGAGCCCAATCCCTAGTACAAATGAGCACAATGAACACTTCACTTGCTAGCTTAAACGAGGCCATGGTAGACGATCGTCGTCTGCGAGAGCAGCTGGCACAGCTAAACGCAAACATTCTTCAACTCTCAGCCGATCTGCAGCGCGACCGAACGCAACAAACGAGCATCGTTGCAAGCGAATTGCGCGCCCTGTCATCGTCAATTACCAAGCTTGTCAGCGAAAAGACCGAGCCACGACCAACGCCTCGCGGATCAGAGGATTCCTGACCGATGGCATTGGCACGCCTAGGTAGTAACCGCCGTAATGAGAGCTACACTTGGCCAGGATTTGTCGACGCACTGGCCACATTGTTAATGGTCATCATCTTTGTTCTGATGGTCTTTGTTCTCATTCAAGTTAATCTCGCCTACCGCGTAGCGGGTCAGGATGCGACACTTGGCGAGATGCGCCAGCAGCTTGTTAGCTTGACCGAACTCCTTAATCTTGAGCGTAAGGCAAGTTCTAATCTCGCCGCTGATTTAGCAAAGGTTTCCAGCGAGCTTGAGGTCACTTCGACTGAACGCGATAAAATCCTGGCACAGTTAGCGAACACAACAGAAGCACTGTCCGCTAGCAACGAGGAAATCGCTTCGCTCAGCGAGGAGCAAAAGACTACATTGGCCGCCCTTGAAGCAGCAAGGCAGCGTCTTGACGATAGGCTGGCATCATTGAATGCAGCAGAACAGAGTCTTGCCAAAGCGAACACAGAACTTGCTGCCTCGAAAGTTAGCCTTGCATCCACCGAGTCCAGCCTGGCTGCTGCGCTCAATAAACTGTCACAGGTGCAAAAAGACAATTATACAGCAAATCAACAGGTTGACAGGCTGACCGCAGAGAATAATGCGTCTCAGAGTGAAATTCTCCAGATGACAAAGGCAGCTAAAGCGCTAAGACAGCGGATTGAAGAATTAACAGCGCTGCTTGCCGATCTAGAGGCGCAGGCAGCGCGCGACAAGGTGGCGATCGCTAGCCTTGGTAAATCACTGAATAACGCCCTAGCCAATAGGGTTCAGGAACTTCAGCGATTCCGTTCAGAATTTTTTGGCCGCCTGCGCGAAGTGCTGAGGGGACGTGAGGAGGTACAAATTGTTGGCGACCGTTTTGTCTTCCAATCAGAAGTATTGTTCGATCAGGGCCAGGCCAGCATCGGTAATAGTGGTAAAGAACAACTGCAGAAACTAGCCATTACGCTGGCGGATATTGCCACTAAAATTCCCAATGACATCAACTGGGTCCTGCAGGTGGAAGGGCATACTGACGATATTCCAATACGTGCCGGTCGATTTGCAGACAATTGGGACCTTTCAACTGAACGAGCGCTATCTGTCGTGCGCTTTTTGGCTGATCAGGGATTGCCAGCAAACCGTTTAGCAGCGACTGGTTATGGAGAGTTTCAACCGCTTGACTCTGGCAATAATGATGATGCAAGGCAGCGTAACAGACGTATTGAGCTGAAGATCACCCAGCGCGCGACGCCGCAATGACAAGGAACTATAACCCTGCAAATACAAAAATAGCCATCAGCTGTTGACGATCCAGGGCTGTCAATTGCGTGGGCAACGCTACATGATCAATTGGCATTCATTGGCAAAAGAAAGCGGCGCATCGGCGCTTTAAATTGGAACACCGAACCGTTGTTGGGGCTTGCGTTGACGTGACAATATCGCTATACCACCGCTTCTAACTAGGCGCCAACGTTCCGAGCCTATTTAGCCAGCCGCGTCATTTAACGGGCTCGAGGCAGAAGCCCAATAACAGAATTTTTTAGGCAACCGCCAAAAGCATGGAATCAGGAGAGCTTTATGAAAAAGGACATCCATCCAGACTATCACGAAATCACTGTAGTGATGACTGATGGTAGCGAACGCAAAACCCGTTCAACATGGGGCAAAGAAGGCGACGTGCTAAAATTAGATATCGACCCAAAAACACATCCTGCCTGGACTGGCCAGCACCGTATTGTGGACTCCGGAGGGCAGGTTGCCCGTTTCAACAAGCGCTTTGCGGGTCTCGGCATGAAATGACTTTTGCCTTCATCAGATGCAAGAACAGGCCGGTTTTTCCGGCCTTTTCGTTTCTTGTTTTAGATTTGAGAGAATGTCAACCTTGCCTCCTGATTGCAGCTTGAGCTGCGGCGAGGCGAGCCGCCGGCACGCGAAAGGGCGAACAAGAGATGTAATCCAGCCCAACCTCCTCAAAAAATGAAATTGAGGCAGGATCGCCCCCATGTTCACCACAAACACCGAGTTTGATATCTGGACGTTGGCTGCGGCCTCCTTCGACTCCGATTTTCACAAGCGCACCTACACCCTCACGGTCGATCGACACAAAGGGGTCTTTGGCAAAAATTTCGGCATCTGTGTAATGATGCAGAAAGGCACCAGCGTCATCGCGACTGATGCCGAGGGCGGTCTGTGTCAGGTCATTCGTGCCAAAGGAAAAAAATTCGGCTTCAGCAGCCAGATCATTAGCGCAAATTGCAGCCCGTGGTAATTCCACCATCGTCCCAACCATGTAGAAAAGCTGCTTGCCTAGTCTGGCCATGACGGTCGCAGCCTCCTCATCAATAACAGCCTTACAGAGCGCAACTTCTTTTCCAGTCGCCGCTAGCGGCACCATGATTTCCAGAAAAGGGGCTTCACCTTCGGCAGCAACAGCACAGGCCGCTTCAAAGATGGCGCGCGCTTGCATCCGACAAATTTCCGGATAGGTAACGGCAAGCCGGCATCCACGATGACCAAGCATCGGATTTGATTCTGCTAGTTTTAGCGCCCTTTGCCGAGCGGTCTCGTTGGACACGCCGGCTGCCTCAGCAACATCAGCAAGCTCATCTGCAGAATGTGGCAGAAATTCATGTAACGGTGGATCAAGCAACCTGATGGTAACAGGCAGACCCGCCATTATGGAGAACAACTCTTCAAAATCCTGACGCTGCATTGGCAATAATTTTGCAAGTGCTGTCTCACGCCCCTCGGTGTCAGCCGCCATGATCATCTGCCGCATGGCTATGATCCTGTCCTGATCAAAGAACATATGTTCGGTCCGGCAGAGACCAATACCCTCAGCGCCAAACCCAACTGCCGCACGAGCATCCGCTGGTGTTTCAGCATTCGTCCGGACTGCCATGCGGCGGCGGCCATCAGCCCACTCCATGATCGTTGAAAAAGCAACTGACGTGCGCGGCGGGACGGTAGCTACAGCGCCACGATAAACCTCACCACTGCTGCCATCGATGGTAATAATATCGCCCTCAGACAATTGCTTATTAATAATAAAAACGGAGCCGCTGGACTCATCGAAGCGCAAATCACTGGCTCCAGACACGCAGGCTCGCCCCATACCCCGCGCGACCACGGCCGCATGACTCGTCATACCTCCCCGCGCGGTTAGAATACCAGAAGCAGCATGCATGCCATGAATGTCCTCGGGGCTGGTCTCCAATCGAACCAGAATGACCTGATGCCCAGCAGCAGCCATTTCCTCGGCTCTGTCAGCGCTTAGGACAATCTGCCCACAAGCAGCACCGGGTGAAGCGGGCAGACCACGTGTCAGGAGATCCCTTTCAACTGCGGGATCGAGCGTGGGATGCAATAATTGGTCAAGGGCATTTGGGTCAACGCGCAATAGCGCTTCATCCTGCGAGATTAAACCTTCCTCAGCCATTTCAACGGACATGCGCAGCGCCGCCTCTGCAGTACGTTTACCGCTACGTGTCTGAAGCATATAAAGCTTGTTTTGCTGGACTGTGAATTCTAGGTCCTGCATGTCAGAATAGTGTTTTTCCAACTGGTGACGCACTGCAACAAGCTGAGCAAAAACGGCCGGCATCACCTCTTCCATTGACTCACCATCACCATCCTGGCGCGCGGCGCGCGTCAGCGGCAGAGGCGTCCGGATGCCGGCGACAACATCCTCTCCCTGAGCATTGATCAGAAATTCTCCATAAAAACTGTTCTCACCCGTTGATGGGTTGCGGGTAAATGCAACACCTGTGGCGCAATCGGTTCCCATATTGCCGAAAACCATAGCCTGTACATTGACAGCAGTGCCCCAGGACGCGGGAATACTGTTGAGGCGGCGATATGTGATGGCTCGTGCATTCATCCAACTACTGAAAACCGCACCAACAGCACCCCAGAGCTGAACCCATGGATCCTGTGGGAAGTCGATTTCGGCCTCGTCATGAACAATGGTCTTAAACTCTTCCACGAGCGTTTTGAGATCATCGCCCTCGAGACCCGTATCATCGAACACACCCCGATTGAGCTTCATCGTCTCAAGCGCATCTTCAAACAAGCCGTGATCAACACCCATGACAACATCGGCATACATCTGAATGAAGCGGCGATAGCTATCATAAGCAAATCGTGCATCATCAGAATGTACAGCAAGGCCGGCGGCTGTCTCGTCATTCAGACCGAGGTTAAGAACCGTGTCCATCATGCCCGGCATCGACGCCCGCGCGCCGGACCGAACCGACACCAAAAGCGGGTTTTCCGGGTCGGCGAAATGCGCGCCTGTCTCGGCCTCAATCCGAGAAATGGCATCCCTTACCTGGGAGTCAAGCTCAGCAGGATATTCGCGCCTATTGTCATAAAAATAAGCGCAAACTTCGGTTGTAATGGTGAAGCCCGGTGGCACTGGTAGGCCGATGCCACTCATCTCAGCAAGGTTCGCGCCCTTGCCGCCAAGCAGATTGCGCATTGAGCTGTCACCCTCGGTGCCGCCTGCCCCAAAATTATAGACCCAAGCAGTGCCAGTCGAACCGGCGATCATTTTTTTAGTCATCCAATCCTAGCCTTCCAATTTGGAAAAATTTGCCACCCCAAGCATTCTCTCACGCACCATTGCCAACAAACCAAGCCTGTTGTGCCTAACCGAGGGATTATCGTCATTTACAACAACCTCGTCAAAGAAGTGGTCTATGGGCGCACGCATGCTGCCCAGGGAAGTGAGCGCGGCACTGAGATCGACATTCCTGGATGTTGCTGGCAAAGCCTCAAGCGCCGCATGGAGCTCTGTTTCGGCGGGTTTGACAAACAGACCAGGGTTAGTCTTGGGAAAAAATGCCTGTTTGTCCTTAGTTTCCTCAGATTTCAAAATGCTCGCTGCACGCCGCCATCCAGCCATCAGGCCAGCGCCGTCTTCACTATCAAGAAAAGCACCAAGGGTAACAGCTCGATCAGCAAGCAGGCATATATCTTCAAGTTCACCATCGCCAAGCGCAGCGGCGACAACATCATGCGCGATACCCGCGTCACGCAGACCAACGCGCACACGCTCACGAATAAAGGGCAACAATTCATCATCAATTGTCGCAAATCCATTATAGCCAGCAGCCTTCTGCAAAATTTTGGGCAAAGGCAGACTGATTTCAGCTTCTGTAAGGATACGAATCACACCAAGTGCCGCCCGACGCAGGGCAAAGGGATCCTTGGAGCCGTTCGGACGTGCACCTACTCCAAAAAACCCGACGAGCGTGTCAATCTTGTCGGCAAGAGCGACAGCTAGTCCCTCGGCGGTGTCCGGCAGGCCGACACCTGGACCTTGCGGACGGTAATGCGAGGCAATCGCCGCGGCAGTGGCCACCTTCTCGCCGCCACTGACAGCGTAATAGCCTCCCATAATGCCCTGCAATTCGGGAAACTCACTAACCATTCCTGTAACCAGATCAGCTTTGGCAAGCAGACCCGCCCGCGCCGCTATAGTTTTATCTGCGCCCGGGATAAGCTGCGCAATGTCAGCAGCAAGCTTTTCGAGACGCAGCGCCTTGTCGTGCACAGTGCCGAGGCCCTCATAAAAGGCAACTGTAGCCAGACGCGGCAACCAATCGGCAAGCAAGGTGCGCCCATCCTCAAGCCAAAAAAACTCGGCATCCGCCAAACGAGCACTCAGAACACGCTGATTTCCAGCAAGAATGACGCCATCACGCTCATCATCGGCCAGCCGGTTGCTGACAACAATAAAACGCGACGAGAAAGACCCATCAAAGGCCTGGAGCGTGATGTATTTCTGATGCGTCTCGATCGAGGACTGCAAAACCTCAGCCGGCAGCGACATGAACCGATCTTCAATGGCGCCAACAAGCAGGTGGGGGTGTTCGACCAAACCCGCTATCTCTGCAATTTTTAATTCGCTAGTTTTTAGCTCACAGCCAAAACTAGCGGCAAGCTCTGTCGCGCCCCGCCGAATCATGTTAATCCGAGTAGACTGGTCGACAATTACATGCGCCCCACGCAGTAAATCGACATATTCATCTGCGCTGCCGATACCGATGAGATCAAGATCTCTAGGAGCCTCAAAATAATGACCTCTGCTGGCTGATGTAAATGCTAGTTTCGCGCCACCCAAATCCACAGCACCGTCAAGAGCAGAACCATCAAACAGAACATTAACCCGATGCAGTGGACGCACCCAGCGAAAAGAAGTATTCCCCCAGCGCTGACTTTTCGGCCAAGGAAAATTGGCCAGAATATTGCTAATCATCAATGGTAAGAGTGTAGCAGTAGCAGTCCCCTTCATTTCGGTCCTGGCAAACAGAAATGTCCCCCTCAGCGTTTCCTCAGCGACGACCTGATCATACGTGAGGCCGGTTGATTTTAAAAAGCCGTTGATTGCCTGTTCCGGTGCGTCGACACGCGGACCGCGCTTTTCAATGACACTGTCGTTTTGCTGCACCATCAGCCTATCTACGTAGAGCGCAAGATGCTGCGGCGCGACAAAGCTATGCATCTGATCATAGGCAAGATTGACTGCGGCAAAGGCCTCAGCGAACATGCGGGCAAGGTCTTTGGCGGCGCCCGCTTGCATTCGAGCTGGAATATCTTCGCAAATAATTTCAACTAGCAGATCCGCAGTTTTTTCAGCCATCAGGCATCTCCCCAGTCTTGCTAGCACCATTTGCGCCAATCCACGCCTCACAACAGCCTCTGGCGAGCGTCCGCACCCGACGAATATATGCCGCGCGTTCTGTCACGGAAATAACGCCACGCGCATCCAAAAGATTAAACAGATGACTGGCTTTCATACACTGGTCGTAGGCCGGCAGTGCAAGCGGCGTCTCAAGAGTCAGCAGACGACCACATTCAGTCTCGGCATCGCGGAAGTGACCGAGCAGCATATCAGTTTCAGCGTGGTAAAAATTCCAACCGGAAAACTCCACTTCGGCACGGTGGAAAATATCACCGTAACATTTGCCACCCTGGCTCGCTGGCACGCCATCCCAGTCCAGATCATAAACATTGTCGATGCCCTGGATGAACATAGCCAGACGTTCTAAACCATAAGTTAGTTCGAGTGGAACGGGATTACACTCAATGCCACCAACCTGCTGGAAATAGGTAAATTGTGAGACTTCCATCCCATCACACCAGACCTCCCAACCAAGCCCCCACGCACCAAGTGTCGGCGACTCCCAGTCATCCTCAACAAAGCGCACGTCATGCGCTGCTGGGTCAAGGCCAATAGCCTTCAGACTGCCAAGATACAATTCTTTGCTGTTGGGCGGCGACGGTTTTAAAATCGTCTGGAACTGATAGTAATGCTGCAGCCTATTCGGATTTTCACCGAAGCGCCCATCTGTTGGACGACGCGATGGTTGCACATAGGCGGCGCGCCAATGATTGTCTGGCCCAAGCGCCCGTAGCGTTGTCGCAGGATGAAAAGTGCCAGCTCCAACTTCTATATCGTAGGGCTGCAGGATGACCACACCGTTTTTAGCCCAGTATTGCTGTATATTCAGGAGAATAGACTGGAAATCCTGCCCCTCAGTAGTGAGGTGTGTCTTACCCATAAACAGCCCCGTCCGCGGCGAGTAGGTGACGTTCTAAATGCTGAGCGCAACCTAGCCGCAACACCCCCAAAAGGCAAGCGCCAGCGCATGCCAATTTTAGCTTCGGCAACAGCTTTATTCCTTCGCACCCGAATTTTTGCATTTGCAGGGCAAAATCACCCATGACCCACACACGGGACATTCCTCAAGGTCGAGTGAACCGTTCTTTTTTTCGGCGTTGGTGTAATTATGTTCCGATGAGTTGGGACCTGTTGAATTATCATTTTTCTCGCGCGCCACCTCATTGCGGCGTTCGATTATCCGAAACACCTTCCAGACAGTCCACACTACCAGGGCAAGAGCAATCAGTTTGGGCAGGGAAGGCATCATGACGGTCTCACTCCAGAACCACGCCACCAGTCAAGATAGCGCTTACAAAATTAATTCATAGACAGCATCAATGCAGCGCTTGATCTAAAGGCCGAAGCGCGACAGCATGGCTCTCTCAGTCGCAATTTCTGCTGCCTCTTCAACAATGCCACCTGCCAGCGATCCCGGCAAGCCGCCAAGGCCAGCAAGAAATTTCCGCCTCGGTTCGATGAACATGAAATTAATTTCCTCACCAAACCTCTCACGCAAAACCTGACGACATTCGCCGAGACCGTCAACTAAGCCAAGTTCGACTGCGCGCTGGCCCGTCCAAAAAGCACCGCTGAATAGATCATCATGGGGTTCTTGCAACCGCGATCCGCGCCGATCCAGTAGATGGGTGATGAATTGCTGGTGGATATCCGTCTGCAACTCCCGCAACCGCTCAACATCCTCCTCTCGTTGCGGTTGAAAAGGATCTAGGATCATTTTATTTCGGCCGGCAGTTTGAACGCGGCGATCCACACCGATCTTCTCAATCGCACGGTCAAACCCAAATCCAGCTGAGACAACCCCAATCGACCCAATGATCGAGGCACCGTTGGCATAGATTTCATCAGCACTGGCAGCAATCCAGTAACCACCACTTGCCGCAACATCCTCGCAAAAAGCAAGAACTGGCACATCGGCTTTGCCAGCAAGGTCCCGGATCCGCTGGCCAATTAAAGCGGATTGCACGGGTGAGCCGCCGGGCGAGTTAATGATCAGCGCTACTGCCCGGGCCGAACGCACTGAAAAAGCTTTTTTCAGCTGCGGTTCGATGGACTCGAGCGACAATCCTCGGCGCAGCGACGGTGTGGCTGAAATCACCCCAGATAGACGCACCACCGGCACCACAGATTTCTTTTTGCGCCAAAAAAACAGTAGGGAAACAAGAAAGGACAGAATTTTCATGTTGTGTGACCTTTTCAAAGACGGATTGTTGAAGAGCGTTTTGTGTTCAGGGATTTCAATTCGGCGCCACCTGAGGGCGGGCTGGATGGATAACAAAAAGGGCGTCGCCTGCCATTACACCGCTAGCCATTTCGGTGTAACCACCAGTGTCATTATGTATGACAAGGCCTGGCAAAATGGCACCCGGACCATCAACACCGCGACGCACTTGAATGATCACCCGCCCTGCTGGGCTTGCATAGCGTGGCCAAAGGGGAAAGACTAGCGTTTCCCCGGCGCCATGTGTTTTGAACAGTGTAATCATTTCCGCCGCGCGATCAGCCCGACAAATGAAGCTGATCCGGGCCCGCGGCTTTGCAGCCCAAATTGCCGCTTTGACCCAATCCTCAAGGCTCGTGTCCTCGCCTACGTGTGCAAGCGCGCGGACGCGGCTGCGCGGACGCGTGCCGCGCACATCATTATAAGGCGGATTGCTAACAACATGATCAAAACTCGCGGCTAAAACCGCTGGCATCGCGGTGATGTCACCCTTTATCAACCTAATTCGACTGGCAAAGCCATTGTCGGTAATATTGATGTCGGCTAACTCACCAATGTCGGTGTCCTTTTCCACCGCAGTTATCTGCACTTTGGCCAACCGGCGCGCAATACACAGTGAAATGCCACCAACGCCGGCACCAAGATCAAGAATGCGCCCGCTTTCGGTGCTAACCGAAGCGGCCAGCAGTACTGCATCACTGCCCACGCGATAGCCCTCGACGGGTTGAGTAATCCGCAAAGCTTGTTTAAGCAGGTGATCATGCGTAACCTTTATCATCTCAAGGTCGCCAACATTGTCTGCACCGCCGTCATTACCCGGGGGCGATTCGTCAGTCGTCATAGAGTTCCTCTGCCTGTGCGAGCACACGAAGTGCCGCGCCTTTAAATGCTTGGTTCACCACCAGGCGGCGGGGAAACGCGCCAATACCAGCTTCAAGAGCCGAAATATTGCCGTCGAATACCTCGGCATAGATCCCAGCATCGCGAAGCAATGCCTGCAGGAAAGAAAGCCTCACGGTGTTAGTCGTACGAAGGATGGTAACCATTAGCTCTTTTTATGCGCCAAAAGAAGAAGATAGCCAAGGGTTGCTGCAAAAAAACACGACAGTGGTGCCGAATTTTCCGGTTTTGACTTGCACGAGAGGGGGCTAACTCACTACATGGTTATAATATGTAAAAACACGCTATTACTCCAAATTATGTAGGCATATTTTGGTACCAAGAAAGTCCATGGCCCGATGACAGCCATTCACATCAACACGAAGGCAGACCAGCCCTCGCTTCAGCCCCTGGTTGACATGCTCGCCGACCAGATGCTCGAAGTGAACAGTACAATCCTTGCCCGCATGCACAGCAATGTGCCTCTGATAGCCGAACTGGGTGGTCATCTGATCGCCGCCGGTGGCAAAAGGATGCGACCGCTGCTGACCCTTTCCGGAGCAGCGATGGTCGGTGCCAACAGCCGTGGCCGTGACAAGGCCATCAAGCTTGCGACAGCCGTCGAGTTCATTCATTCAGCCACGCTGCTGCATGATGATGTGATCGACGAGTCTAACATGCGGCGGGGCCGCGATACGGCCAATGCCCTCTGGGGCAACGAGGCATCGGTTCTGGTCGGTGATTTTCTTTTCGCTAGATCCTTTGAGTTAATGGTCGAAACCGGCAATATCAATGTTCTTGGCCGGCTGTCGAGGGCCGCGGCTCAGATAACAGAGGGCGAAATCAAACAGATGGCGATCACTGGCGCGCCAGACACGGAGATGAACGCCTATCTAGATGTGATCACCGGCAAGACAGCCGTTTTGTTTGCCGCAGCGGCTGCGGCCGGTGCAGAAGTTGGTGGAGGCACCACTGAGGATATTGCGGTCATGCATGATTACGGCATGAAGCTAGGACTTGCCTTTCAGATCATGGATGACGCTCTAGATTATGCCGCCGACACTGCCGCGATGGGTAAGAACACTGGCGATGATTTTGCCGATCAAAAAATTACTATGCCAACAATCATTGCGTGGCAAAAAGGCAGTGCTAGCGAGCGTAACTTTTGGCAGCGCACCCTTGGCGAGGCGGCCTTTGAAGAGGGTGATTTGGCAAAGGCGCAAACATTGCTGGCCAAACATGATGCCATCACCCTTTCGCACAAAGCAGCGCGCGATTATGCACATCAGGCACGTGACCGGGTTCTAGCGCATTGCGCCGATAGGGTCGCGGGCGGAGACAATGCCAGCATACCGATTGGTGAGGCGCTTGCCGATGCGGCGATTTTTGCAGCAGCGCGCGGCAGCTGATACGCATTCCTCTCACAAAGGCTAGAGCATTCGATGTAGTGATGTTTGTCTTTACGCAAATAGAGCCCTCGCCGCCAGAAATCTTCATTGTCAATGATGGCGTCGAACTAGTCGCCAAACGGCTTAAACTCGAGCCGGCAACGCACCCGTAGGTGCTCCGGCTGAACTCAAAAGCAATCCCCAATGTTATCCATAAGCGATGCCTCGACGAGGTCAATATCGTTGGCCGCGTTGTTTGGTTTGCCCGAACCCTATAGCAGGCGGCAGACGCAATCATAAGCAAATCAGGACCACAGCGCTCGTCGTGGGGGCATGACGAGCGGAACGGGCAGTGCAGGCACAAAAAGCATCATCAGGGAGCCAGACGGGGCCGCCGCGGCGCTGCCCGTAGGAATGGCAAGCTGCCAAAGAATGCCGCCCATATTGAACTGACGATAAGCCATGTCGGCAGACGTGGCGACGGCGTTGGCATAGCTTTATAAGCGAATGACAACAAAAACCGTGAGCGTTTGTTTTTTGTTCCTGCAAGCTTACCCAGTTAGCGCATCCTAGTGCAACCTTTAAGGCTGAATTCGCAGGGCATCCAAACCCAGGTAATCGAATTAATCAAACCAGTTACGGCGCGGCGCCCGCCGGCCTGCAAAGCCTTTCCGGCCTGCGGCAGCTGCCATTATCAGCATTGGCAGGAAACGGAAGTCAGCGTCTGGAAACAGACGCAGGTCAAGGCATTTCTCAAACGTGCCAATGTCTGGCCAGTACAGATGCGCCCGTTAAGGACCGTACCGCTCAATAACCGGCGGCGCGCCACCTTTCATCTTAAAAGATTTGCCGACGGCATAGTCGCCGGTTTTAACGAACGGGAGGGACAGCAGATCGTCACGCCAGAAAGCTGTGTCGTGCTTCATCCTGATCTCTCGGCTCTACTTGAAAAATTGCGGAACTTTGCGGCGCGTGAGTTTCCCATTGGCAGTAGCGTTGATGCACAGGTTAATGGTTTAGATCAGGGGTTGTGTGTGTAGCTAAATGACACCGGTAACAGAGCCAGTTTTGAGACCATGCCCGCATTGCTGACGGCACTTGGCAAATGGGCCGACGACGCTAAGCTGGCGTGGCTTTCTCTGAGACCAGCAGCAAGCACTGAGCGCACAACCCGTGGCGCAGCGCAAGCGTTGCCCCTTTATGTACCATTGCCACCGACCATCAACTTTGGCAGTATCCCCGCCACCCCGTAACCGGGTGCCTTTCTGCAGGCAAGCCTGGGAGCCGCGGTCGCGTCAACGGCAAACGTTGCGGAGGACGTTGCCAAGGCAAAATCGGTGGCTGATTTATTTGCCGGGATTGGCACGCTGAGCATGCCGCTGGCAGTAAAGGATATACAATTTTTTCTGTCGAACAGGACCGCGAGGCACTCGCCGCACTGAAACATGGCGCTGATGCCGCTGGGTGCGGCAGTCAGGTGGCCGGCCAGATCGCTGATCTATTGAAAGCGCCGCTTACAGCAGCTAATCTTACGGGAGTTGATGCGATGATTCTTGACCCACCGCGTAGCGGTGCTAGCGCCCAATATGCCCAGATAGGGCGTAGTTAGGTAACGCGCATTGTCATGGTGTCCTGCAACCGTGCGAGCTTTGCACGCGATGCGGCGATACTTGCAGGCGGGGGCTTTAACTTTAAGTGGTTCCAGGTGATTGACCAGTTCTGGATGAGCAGCCACATCGAATTAGTTTCACAGTTCAGCCGAATATGAGCGATCATTGTTGCACATTTGTGCCGGAGACAGCGGATGAAAAAACGATCACTAAGCATCAGGGGTCATATGACTAGCGTCTCGTTGGAGGATGAATTCTGGCGGGAGCTTCGCGAGATCGCAGAAAAGCGCGGTATTTCGATGGCTAAGCTTGTCAGCGAGATTGACGGCAAGCGGTCAGGTGGGCTGTCTTCTGCAATTCGGCTGTTTGTACTAGCGACGATCAAAAGTGACGGCACGGATGGTGCTTAAGACGCTTTCAGGACAGTTTAATGGCTGGTAGGTTACTAGCGTTGCCACATAAGCGCATCGCCATTTACAGAGCTAATTGATGGGCGCGACAGCATAAAAGTTTTACTGGTGGTAAAGAAAGGTTGGGCACCATGGAGATCGCAATCCTGCAGACAGGTAAAACCAATCCCGCAATGCCTGAGACGTTTCAGGATTATCCAGCGCTGTTAACCACCTTGTTTGCTAACGACCCGCGCGCCACGATGTACTCCTTTACCCCTGTGCCGATCGTCGATGGCGAGGTCCTACCCTCTTTTGATGCCTTTGACGCCTATATCATTACTGGATCAAAACATGGTGTTTATGATGATTTACCATGGATCTCTCCGCTAATGGCCTTCATCCGCGCTGTGCATGATGGCGACATTCCATTGGTTGGCGTGTGTTTTGGCCATCAGATCATTGCTCATGCGCTTGGCGGCCATGCAGCAAAGTCAGATCGTGGATGGGGGCTTGGCGTACACAATATCAAACTTCATAACCATCCGAGCTGGATGCCAGCCGATGAAAGCATCCGACTGATCCATATCCATCAAGACCAAGTCGAGATACTACCGCCCGGAGCACAGCTAATTGGAAACAGTGGGTTCTGCCCGCACGCGATGTTCGTGATCAGCGACAATGTATTGTGTGTTCAGGGACATCCCGAATTCACCATTGCCTATATCGACAAGCTGATGCAGATACGCGCCCATTCATTTGATACAGAAATTCTTGAAGCAGCAAAATCGAGTCTTAATCAGGGCCATGACGGTGAGCGATTTGCTAGCTGGATCCTGTCCTTCTTTGAAGCACACCAGAAACGACGGGCGGCCGCCTAACACGGCGGTCGGGAGATAATGATGCCTGCTTTTGATAAACAGCTACTAATACCTTTAGCGCCTAGCCCAACTGGACGAAAAGCTCAGGAGCAAGGGCAATGAGTCTAGTCATCGGACTGGATACTGGTGGCACCTACACTGATGCTGCACTGCTAGATGCGGAAGCCGGACGGGTACTGGCCACCGGCAAGGCATTGACGACACGCGAGGATCTGTCGATTGGGGTTGGCAGTGCGATTGCCCGGGTTCTGGATGCCTATGCGAAAGGTGATGGCAAGAGGGATCGGACGGACAACAGCAAAACGGGTGACATTGGGCTTGTCTCGTTGTCAACGACACTTGCGACTAATGCCGTTGTCGAGGGTGTTGGCGGGCGTGTCGGGCTGGTGATGATCGGCTTTGACGAGGCGGCGCTTGAACGCGCAGACCTGGCGCGCGCACTGGGTCAGGATCCAGTGGCATTCATCAATGGCGGACACAAGCCCGATGGTGGCGCGCAGGCGCCACTCGACCGAGATGCGCTGCGCGAGGTGGCAGCGAATTTTGGCGATGAGGTTTCAGCTATTGCGATCGCGGGACATTTTGCCACGCGCAACCCAGAACATGAGATTACCGCTCGAGACCTGCTGCGCGAAATAACCGGTTTGCCAATCACCTGCAGCCACGAACTGTCATCGGCGCTTGGTGGCCCTCGGCGTGCCCTAACGGCGGTGCTAAATTCGCGGCTGATAAATCTGCTCGAGCGGTTGATAGAAGCCACAGAAGCAATCATGACAGAACAAGGACTGACCTGTCCGTTAATGGTGGTCAAGGGCGACGGCTCGCTACTGCATTCTAATTTTGCCCGCACACGGCCGGTAGAGACGTTGCTATCCGGGCCGGCCGCTAGCTTGTTGGGTGCAGCTTTTTTAGCCAAAACTGACACCGCGTTGATTGCCGATATTGGCGGCACAACAACTGACGTTGCCTTTCTGCAGAATGGCGTGCCGCGATTGCGCGCCGAGGGGGCCCTGGTCGGCGGCTGGCAGACGATGGTAGAGGCGGCAGAGATTCGCACCTGTGGGCTGGGTGGTGACAGCGAGGTGCGGGCAATCACCCGGGGGCGCGAGGGTGGCGTGAGACTTGGACCCCGCCGGGCAGTGCCGCTTGCGCTGATGGCAACGCAGCATCCTGCGATCATTGACAACATGGAAGAACAAATGCAGCTGTCGGTACCGATGCAGACCGATGCCCGCTTTATCTTTCCGGTAATGCCGAACGGGGTACCAAGCTGGCTAACGCGTTCAGAAACAAGGTTGGCGCAAAAAGCCATTAAGTTAGGGCCAACGCCCGTCGCGGAGATCGCTGCAACGCAATTAGCGCTAGGCGCTGTCGATCGACTCATCAGCCGCGGGCTGCTCGGACTTGCCGCGTTTACTCCAACCGATGCTGCGCATGTTACCGGTGCCTTTACCAGCTTTAACGCCCGAGCAGCTGAGCTTGGCGCGGCGCTGATGGCACGGCAAAAGAATGGCCTTGGCGAGAATATTGCCTGTGATGGCAAAACGCTAGCGGCGATAACGCTAGCCACCCTGCATCAGCGGTCAGGGCTAGCGCTGATGGATGCCGCACTAGCGCATGATGGCGCTGGCGAGGAACAGGCTAGTCGAAACACCCTGCTGGCAAAAATTTTTGATCAGCATGTGGCCATTAGCAACAAAAACAATAAAATCGAAACAGCCAAACCACGTGTCAGCGGCCTCGCCAATGGTGCAGCTGGTGGAACTTCACGGCTAGTGCGTATCGGCATGCAACTGGAGACTAATCTAGTAGCGCTTGGTGCCTCGGCAGCGACGCATTATCCGAACATCGCCAGGATGATGGGGGTCACCGTCAGCGTACCAGAACATGCCGATGTGGCCGGTGCAGTTGGCGCCGCGGTTGGCTCGGTCCGTCAGCGCGTGATGATTTCGATCACCGCTCCCGCAGATGGTAAATACCGCGTCCATCTGCCCGACGGCCCCGTCGACCTTGACACGCAAGAAGCAGCCCTTGAGCTCGCCCAGAGGGGGGCTCGCCGGATAGCGCATGACCGAGCAAGCAGCGCAGGTGCCTGCGCCATTGAGGTGGCGATTGCCGAAGAGGTACAGCTTGTTCAGCTCACTCCTGACAAACAGCTATTTATCGAGGCCTTTGTCCATGCCACAGCGAGCGGCAAGCCAGGCTGATATTTCTTTTAGCTGGAATATGTTGTCGGCAAAATCGTTGATGCAGATCTTGGTAGAAACAAAAAATTGATTTGTGCCTGCAAGACCGAGTTGATCACAGACTTTATCGCCGTATTTGCAGAATGGCCAATGCTTGAGGCACATCTGATGGGATCTAGTGTAAACTGGAATCACAACTTTACTGGTACCTTCCATTGCGATGGCAAAGTCAGGATGCGCAGCATTGTCTTAGAGCAGGCGACTATACCATTGGTTAGGGCGGATAACGTGCGGGCGAATCTGGCACTTGGCGATACAGTTTAGTAGTACATCATTTCAGAGAGACTATCCATTAGATCGAGATAATTTCGATCAAGAAAGGAGTGCAACGCATCGACAGCTATCTGATACAAAGGGGTATTACTAAACCATTAGGTCACACGATCATCACACTAGAATTCAAAAAAAATATGATCGCTGTCTATCTGGGAATGACTCAGAAAATACTGTCGCGGCCGCTAAATAGGTGTTTTTGGTAAGTTGCCAGCGACGTTTCGCCAATGGTGGTGATGGTGGGCCCGGCAGGACTCGAACCTGCAACAACACGGTTATGAGCCGTGGGTTCTAACCAATTGAACTACAGGCCCACTTTTGCCTTTGCAGGCTGTAAAGCGCCACCCCACCGGCATAGATAGTTGCACCCTCCATAACCCAACAATCAGCTCTCAAGAAAACTACGCAATTTGCGAGAACGGGAGGGATGTTTGAGTTTACGCAACGCCTTGGCCTCGATTTGGCGAATGCGCTCTCGCGTAACACTAAATTGTTGACCAACCTCTTCGAGCGTATGGTCAGTGTTCATACCGATACCAAAACGCATGCGAAGTACACGCTCCTCGCGGGCGGTCAGGCTCGCAAGTACCCGCGTCGTGGTCTCGCGTAGATTTGCATGGATCGCCGCATCGAGCGGTTGGACCGCATTCTTATCCTCAATAAAATCGCCAAGATGGCTATCTTCCTCATCTCCAATCGGCGTTTCCAACGAGATCGGTTCCTTCGCGATTTTCAGCACCTTACGGACTTTGTCGATCGGCATCGAGAGCTTTTCCGCGAGTTCTTCAGGCGTCGGCTCACGGCCGATCTCATGCAACATCTGGCGCGAGGTGCGCACCAATTTGTTAATCGTCTCAATCATATGCACCGGAATGCGGATGGTGCGCGCCTGATCTGCAATTGATCGGGTAATTGCCTGTCGGATCCACCAGGTCGCGTACGTAGAGAATTTATAGCCGCGGCGATATTCGAATTTGTCAACCGCCTTCATCAGTCCAATATTGCCTTCCTGAATGAGGTCAAGGAACTGTAGGCCGCGGTTGGTGTATTTCTTGGCGATCGAGATCACGAGGCGCAAATTGGCCTCAACCATTTCCTTTTTTGCCCGCGCCGCCTCACGCTGACCGCGCTGGATGGTTTGAATCACTTCGCGGAACTCTTGGATTGACAGACCCATATCATCAACGACTAGCCGGATCTTATCCTGAGTTTCAGCGAGTTCACGGGCATGGTTGTCGATGAGCTTCGCCCAGCCTTTGCCAGATACGGTGGTACCGGGCCAGTCTGCGGTACATTCGCATCCGATCCAGACCGCCATTAGCTGGTCGCGAGAAATGCCACAATCAAGCGCAGTGCGCATCAGCCAGCCCTCAAGCTTAGTAACATGCCGATTCATCGCAAACAGCTTTTCAGACAGACCTTCGATACGGCTCGGATTTATGTGCACATCCCCCATCAGCTCGACAAGCCGGATTTTCAGATCAAGATGCGAGTCTTCGCTGCGCGGGATCAGAGCCTGCCGGGACGCCATACGGGCTAGCCGCCTGTCCTGTGATTTGGAAAACGCCTTGAAAGTGATGCCGATTTCGTCGAACAAATCCATCATCTGCTCACGGATAGAATCTTCCATCGCCGCCAGCGACATGTTCAGATCGTCATTATCGTCATGATCATCATTAGCATCGCGGGTCGAAGTATCGGTATCGCTGTCACCGCTATCGTCATCGCCGTCCGCATCCTCCTCCTCCTCGGGTTCGTCGTCCTCGAAGTCTTCGTCGGAGATGCCATCCTCAAGCGCTGCCTCGCCGTCATTTTCGATCACCGGGCCGCCGTTCAGTTTGGTGTAAGTGGTTTCTAAATCAATAATATCGCGCAACGGCACAACACCATCAGAAATCTGGTCACGCCAGTGCAGCAATGCCCGAATCGTCATGGGCGATTCGCAAATGCCGCCGATCATCATCTCACGGCCAGCCTCGATACGCTTGGCAATGGCAATCTCACCCTCGCGAGAAAGCAGCTCAACACTGCCCATCTCGCGTAAGTACATGCGCACTGGATCATCAGTTCCAGAGACGTCGCTATCAGAGAGATTGCCAGCAGAGCGGCCCTCTTCTTCGATCTCATCACCATTCTCATCACTTTCGGCGTTATCAACGATTGAGACACTCATCTCCGAGAGAGTAGACATCACGTCATCGATTTGTTCTGAGGTAAAATCCTCAGCTGGTAGTGCGGCATTCAACTCGTCATGAGTGACGAAACCACGCTCCTTGCCGATCTTGAGAAGCGTTTTGATTGTCTGTTGGGCGGCATCGGTGTTTGCTGCCTCAACGGCGGCGTCAGCTGAATTAACTTCTGGCTCCACCTGTTTGTTTGCTTTTGCTGCCATCAAGTCTACTTGTCTCCGTGATCTGCGACGTTTTCCTCATTATGAGAGAACCGCCGCAGCAACCATTAACGCCTTACCAGCAATTTGCCATGCAAAGGCTTTCCACAACCATCGGGGCGGGATGGTAACCGTACGCCTTGCCCGCCTGTGCCTACCTTAGATCGTGGTCTGGCAAAATCGGCGGGTTGTCAGCCACAATCATTTCGGGGTCTGGATTGTGGTCGAGAATACTCCTGATTTTCCACTGACGAGGTTTATGAGTTCCTCCAGTTGCTGATTTGCTTCCTCACCGGAGAGAGAGGCCGGGTCACACCCGAGCCGAGCCTTCATGTCATCCCCCGACAGCAATGCTACCTGCTCGGCCGATCCTAAACTCTGTAAATGATGGGTTAACGCCGCCACGTCAAGGTCCGGATCACCAATAACCGCGTCAATCGTCGCTTTTTTTAGCATTTCAAGGCTGTCATCACCGGACTCCATCGACAGCAGCTGTTCATAGACACCCAAAATCAGCTGCGGATGCGCAAGACACAACGCCATGATAGCGCGATGCCGGTTAATCATCCCGGCTTGTGGCCGCCGTACCCGCAAAGTATTAAATGGCGTAGCATTACTCTGCTGGCGGATGGCGCTGCGCATTTTAGTGATACGTGATTCAATCTCATCACTGTAAGCGCTACGTACCTGATTATTGCCGATCAAACGGACCTGGCCACGGATTTCCTGCCAGAAACGGGCCCTAGATTCGGGTTGGCGCAAATCGTTTTCACTAGCAAGCGCGTCCCATAAGCTATCGACGAGCGAGCGCGCCATTGCCAAGAGCCTCAAGAAGCCATCATTGCCTCGCTCGCGCAAAACATCATCGGGATCCTTTCCCTCGGGCATGACTGCAAGGCGCGCTGATTTGCCCGGAGTCAGCAGTGGCAGAATTCTTTCAAGAGCACGCATTTGGGCGCGCTGCCCCGCTGCATCACCATCAAAACAAAGGATAGGCTCATCATGAAGCTTCCACATTAGGTCAATTTGTTCCTGGGTCAACGCGGTGCCAAGTGGCGCCACCGCGGAGGCGGTACCGCTACGTTGAATGGCTATGACATCCATATAACCTTCACCGACCACCAGTGGTAATTTGCGTCGTAGTCCTTCACGCGCCTGGACAAGACCATAAAGAATATTTTTTTTGGAAAAAGTTGGCCCCTCGACCGAATTAAGATATTTTGGCTTTGCATCACCAAACGCCCGCGCGCCAAAAGCAATGACCTGGCCCTGTTTATTCTCGATCGGAAACATCAAACGGTCGCGGAAATAATCAAACAGCGATCCATCGCGGTTAGACTTGCCAATCACCCCAGCAGCTAGCATATCGGGATCCGTGAAACCCCGCGCCGACAGCGCTGCCCTCAACCCGCCGCGCGGCGCATAACCAAGCCGGTATGTGCCAATCGTCTCAGCGGCAAGCCCGCGACTCCGAACATAACGCGCGGCACCCTCGCCATCATGACTCTGGAGGGCGTCTTGAAAAAAGCGCGTAGTTGTCTCCAGAATCTCAAGAGTGGTTTTTCGCTGTTGCAACTTGGCCGAGTCTTGTGGCGTGTTTTGCGGCATCGGGATGCCGGCCATATCTGCAAGTCGTTCAACTGCCTCCAAAAAATCGAGTCCATCAGTCTCGCGTAAAAATGAAATGGCATCGCCATGCACACCGCAGCCAAAACAGTGATAGAATCCGTCATCATCGACAACAGAAAAGGAGGGCGTCTTTTCCGAATGGAACGGGCACAGCCCAGTGAATCGCCGCCCCTTACGGATCAGCTTTACACGCTTGCCGATTATATCCGATAACGCAATGCGCTGGCGCAGATCCTCGATGAATTCCGGTGGTACTGCCATCTTTGAGAGTTCCTGAGCATGAGGCTTTTAAAGCAAAAAACGGTGTAATGATAGCTTGCCGCAAAGGATAGGGCCAGGTTGCAAAAGGCCAACAACAAAAACTTTCAGGAGCAATGGCCAGCATCAGTGTTCTAATACCAAAACGCCAAAGCGCAGCAAATCAGCTCATCAGTGTCGCTTTCACCGCTTTACTAGCGGCGGAAAAATCCATCTGGCCAGCATAGCCCTTCTTCAGGAAGGCCATAACTTGACCCATATCTTTGACTGAGCTAGCGCCAGTCTCGTCAATCGCTAAATCAATCGCAACCTGCATGCCAACCGAATCTAGCTGCTTCGGCAGAAATTGTTGGATAATTACTATTTCCTGTTCCTCTGTCTCTGCAAGCTCCGGGCGATCACCATCACGATACATCTTCGCCGATTCGGTACGCTGTTTGATCATTGTCTGTAACAAGCCAAGTATCTCGTCATCAGAAATTCCTTCAGCGTTCCCAGTAGAGCGTGCAGCAATATCACGGTCCTTCAAAGCGGCGCTGATCAGACGCATCGTGCCAAGCGCAAGCTGATCCTTAGCCTTAAGCGCCTCTTTCATAGCCGTTGAAATTTCGTCACGCATGATTTTGACACCCTATCAATTCTATCTACTCCATCGCGGCACTAAATTACCCCACTCGGTAAGTGCGAGGCTTTTAACCGCTTCGGGGGAAAGCTGCAAGTTAAACGTTTAGGAAAATATTACAGTGAAATTTCATGGGAAAACAGAAAATTTCAGGTCGAAGAAGTTGAAAGTTTGCATAGTGAGCTGTGACCAGAAGTGTACTAGCATTTCGAGACTTGACCCGGTAGGGGTGCTCTTGTATCACAACAGCCGGTTGTGTCCGCTCCCGCGGTTTTCTCGGTCGGCTGGGGTGTGTAGATACGCGTTCACATCATTGAATGGCAAGGAAATCAATGGGGCAGACAACGCAATCTGGCCATAATTTTGTTGCGCTTCGCGCTGCTTTAGAAAATCCGACAGCGGTCCTTGTTCTCGCTGACGGCACAGTTTTTTCGGGCATTGGGTTTGGTGCCGCGACAACAAATGTTGGAGAAGTCTGCTTCAACACCTCTATGACCGGCTATCAAGAGATTTTGACAGATCCGTCCTATGCCGGGCAGATAATCAATTTTACCTTTCCGCACATTGGAAACGTTGGCACTAATGTCAAAGATTTGGAAGCTAATAGGCCGGCAGCACTCGGCTTGATTGCGCGGCAGGTAGCAACTGAACCTGCAAGTTGGCGCGCCGAGGCCAATCTTGGTGACTGGCTCACAATGCACAATTTGCCGGGCATTGCCGGAATCGACACCCGCGCATTGACCCGTCGTATCCGCGACTCTGGTGCACCACACGGGGTACTATGCCACTCGCCTGACGCCAATATAGACATTGACGCGCTGATCAGCCGCGCCGCCGCCTGGCCTGGTCTGGCGGGCATGGATTTAGCAACCAAGGTCACGACCGACGCAACACATAACTGGTATGAAGGAAGCTGGGAAACTGTCGCGGAAGCGCACCTAAAGACCGATGCCACCTTTTCCGTTGTCGCGATAGATTTTGGCTGCAAGCAGAATATCCTGCGCTGCCTGACCGACGCCGGCTGCAGTGTGACCGTGGTGCCAGCCAATACTAGCGCAGCCGAGATCATAGCATTACGCCCAGACGGCGTTTTCCTTTCGAACGGCCCGGGTGACCCTGCCGCAACTGCCACCTACGCTGGACCGGAAATCGCCAACCTGATCGACGTCGGCATGCCAATTTTTGGCATCTGTATCGGGCATCAGCTGATGGCGTTGGCGATGGGAGCAAAGACGCACAAGATGAAGCGCGGGCATCGCGGCGCCAACCATCCGGTTAAGAATCTAATAACTGGCAAAATCGAGATAACCAGCCAAAATCACGGCTTCGTTGTAGATACAGACAGCCTTCCAGATTCTTTGGAGATATCACATATTTCTCTTTTCGACCAATCGATCGAGGGGCTGCGGCACAGGAGCAAGCCGGCTTTTTGTGTGCAGTATCATCCCGAATCATCGCCAGGCCCGCATGACAGCCGCTATCTTTTCACCCAGTTCACCGATCTGATGAAAGCCAGGAAGAGCTAGAGATGCCACGCCGCAATGATATCGAATCCATCCTCATAATTGGTGCCGGACCGATCATCATCGGTCAGGCCTGTGAATTCGATTATTCCGGAGCGCAGGCCTGCAAAGCTCTCAAGGCCGATGGCTATCGCGTTATTCTCGTCAACTCGAACCCGGCGACAATCATGACCGACCCTGAAATGGCGGACGCCACATACATCGAACCAATCACACCAGCAACAGTGGCGGAGATCATAGCCGCCGAAAAGCCGGATGCACTATTGCCAACTATGGGTGGCCAAACTGCACTAAACACAGCGCTGACGCTATATAACGAAGGGACGCTAGAAAGGTATGGCGTCGAAATGATTGGCGCGCTTATCGGATCAATCGAAATGGCGGAGGACCGCGAGTTATTCCGAAAGGCCATGGGCCGAATCGGACTAGAATGTGCCAAAGCGCGGACGGTCAACAATTTCGAGGACGCACTCTTAGGATTAGATTTTGTGGGGCTGCCGGCGATCATCCGGCCATCTTTCACACTTGGCGGCGAAGGTGGCGGCATAGCCTATAACCGCAAAGAATTTGAGGATATCGTGCGCAATGGCTTGCGGCTCTCACCGGTGAGTGAGGTGTTGATCGAGGAATCAGTCCTTGGTTGGAAAGAGTTCGAGATGGAGGTCGTGCGGGACACGGCTGACAATTGCATCATCATTTGCTCGATTGAGAATATAGATCCAATGGGCGTGCATACGGGGGACTCGATCACCGTGGCGCCGGCGTTGACGCTGACAGACAAAGAATATCAGGCGCTGCGTGACGCCTCACTAGCTGTATTACGCGAAATTGGCGTCAATACTGGTGGTTCGAATGTTCAGTTCGCTGTTTGTCCAAAAAGTGGGCGGATTTTGGTGATTGAAATGAATCCCCGGGTTAGCCGTTCATCGGCGCTCGCATCGAAGGCGACAGGCTTTCCGATTGCCAAAGTGGCGGCAAAGCTGGCGGTTGGCTATACGCTGGATGAGCTGGCGAATGACATCACTGGCGTGACGCCAGCTAGTTTCGAGCCGACAATTGATTATGTAGTTACGAAAATCCCGCGCTTTACGTTCGAGAAATTTGCCGGATCGGAAGCAAGGCTCTCCACTTCGATGAAATCTGTTGGCGAGGCCATGGCGGTTGGCCGTTCGTTCGAGGAAAGCCTTCAAAAAGCACTGCGGTCAATGGAAACCGGGCTGACCGGGCTGGATGAAGTGCCGATGCCAGCACTCGATGGAACGCTCGGCGAGGATCCCCGTCGTGGCTGGCTTGATGAGCTGGTGCCTTTCCGTATCCTGCGAATCGCACAGGCAATCCGGTCAGGCATGGCGCTTGATGAGCTGCAGGCAATAACAGGCTGGGACAAATGGTTTGTCGAGCGGATCGCGGCCATCATTGACGCTGAGGCCATGATCCAAGCCGAGGGCATTCCAACAGAAATAGTAGCTCTGAGGCATCTCAAATCAATGGGATTTTCTGATGCGCGGCTGGCCAGCCTTGCGGGTGAAAGCTCTGCCACAGTGATGGCAAAACGCCGGAGCGCCGGGGTTGCGCCGGTGTTCAAGCGGATTGACACATGCGCTGCCGAATTCGCCTCAGACACGGCCTATATGTATTCTAGTTATGAGACCGCAGCTAACGCCGAGTGCGAGTCGGCGCCATCAAACCGGAAAAAGGTAGTCATTCTGGGCGGTGGCCCAAACCGAATCGGGCAAGGAATCGAATTTGACTATTGTTGTGTGCATGCCTGTTACGCTCTAGCTGATGCCGGTTATGAGACAATCATGATAAACTGCAACCCGGAAACCGTGTCGACCGATTATGACACCTCGAACAGACTGTATTTCGAGCCGCTGACCGATGAGGATGTAATTGAGGTAATTCGCTGTGAGCAACAGAATGGCGAGCTGCATGGGGTGATTGTGCAGCTTGGTGGCCAGACACCGTTGAAACTTGCCGCCGCTCTTGAGATTGCCGATATTCCAATACTTGGGACGAGTCCAGATGCGATTGACCTTGCCGAGGACCGCGAGCGCTTTCAGCAACTTTTACAAAACTTAGAGCTGCTGCAGCCAGAAAACGGCATCGCCCATTCTATCGACGAGGCTCACGAGATTGTCGAGCGCGTTGGCCTGCCTGTGGTTATCCGGCCATCCTATGTTCTTGGTGGCCGAGCAATGGAAGTAGTACATCACCTGTCCGATCTGAAACGCTACATGCGCGATGCGGTCGTGGTGTCCGGCGACAATCCAGTGCTGATCGACCGGTTTCTGAACAACGCCATAGAGGTGGATGTAGATGCGCTATGCGATGGAACGGATGTTTATATCGGCGGGATAATGGAGCATATAGAGGAAGCTGGAATCCACTCCGGCGATTCTGCGTGCTCGTTGCCGCCACAAAATCTTCCGGAAAAGCTGCTTGGCTCGCTGCGTCGCCAGACCAAGGCTCTTGCCCAGGCACTGAATGTCATCGGACTGATGAACGTGCAGTTCGCGATTAAGGATGAAGATATCTATCTGCTTGAGGTCAATCCACGGGGCAGCCGCACAGTGCCATTTGTCGCCAAGACAACCGGTGTGCCACTGGCAAAAATTGCTGCGCGCGTGATGGCTGGAGAAAAGCTTGTCGATTTCAAATTATCTGAGATGACGCTACCGCATGTGGCGGTAAAGGAGGCGGTGTTTCCTTTCGCTCGCTTCCCCGGGGTCGATGTGTTTCTCGGGCCGGAGATGAAATCAACCGGCGAGGTGATGGGGATCGACATTGATTTTGGCCGGGCATTTGCCAAGAGCCAACTCGGATCAGGAACAAAGCTGCCCATCGAGGGAACAGTATTTATTTCGGTTAAAGATGAAGACAAGCCCGCTTTCATTCCGATCTGCCTTGATTTAGTAAATGCCGGCTTTACGATTATGGCAACCGGCGGCACCACCACCGCGCTCAAAGAGGCTGGCGTACCAGCAACCCGGATTAACAAAGTCATGGAGGGCCGGCCGCATGTTGTCGATGCAATGCTATCGGGCAATATTCAACTTGTGCTGAATACAGCCAAAGGCGCCGGTGCGATCAGGGACAGTTTTTCTTTACGCCAAACAGCGCTGACCAACAATATTCCCTATTACACGACCGTTTCAGGAAGCCGCGCCGCTAGTCAGGCAATCCGCGCTTTGCAGCAGGGCAATATCACTGTTCGCACATTGCAGAATTTCCTCGCCGATATTCCATCTTGAGGTAATCGTGAACGATGGCATAATAACGGTTGTACTCTACCAAAAATGCCAAAGCCAATTGGGAAGGCAATAAATTATCTGGTGAGAGAGTAAAGACCACAGGGCATGGGCTAGAAAGAGATGGAAAAGATACCCTTTACCCCGCAAGGGCTGGAAACAATTAAGGCAGAGCTAGCGCATCTAAAAAACACCGAGCGCCTAGCTGTAATCAATGCTATTTCCGTGGCGCGTGAGCACGGTGATCTGTCGGAAAATGCCGAATATCACGCCGCGCGTGAACGCCAGTCCTTCATTGAGGGTAGGATTTCCGAGCTTGAGGATGTAACTAGCCGCGCGGAGGTGATAGACACAGAAAAGCTGACCGGCGAACGCGTCACCTTTGGTACAAGCGTAGGCGTCGCCGATGAGGAAACCGACCAGGAGTCGGTGTTTCATATCGTCGGCCCCTATGAGGCCGACACCTCTCGCGGGCTAGTCTCAACGTCCTCACCGATTGCTCGTGGACTAATCGGCAAGAACATCGGTGACTCGGCCGAGGTGCACACCCCTAGCGGTACGAAAAGCTATGAAATAATCTCGATCGATCTGTTTGATATGGGCAAGGTGGTCACCTCGTCATGAGCTCGCCAAGAACGCTGACCGGCTCCGCACCAAACAGAGCCGCTGATAATGTTATTCCACGCCGTCGATTGGCACACCGGGAAGCCCCTTGGCCGAGCGAATGGCGAGCGCCGTTTTCACATGGCTAACATTGCGGGCAGGAGTAAGCCGGCTTGTCAAAAATTGTTGGAAATCATCCCAGTCATGGGCGACTATTTTCAGAAGAAAATCAGTTTCCCCCATGAGCATGTGGCATTCGCGAACCTGTGGCCATGCGCGGACCATTTCCTCGAAACCCTGTAGATCTGACTCTGCCTGGCTGGTCAGTCCGACAAACGCAAAGACATTAACTGAATAGCCAAGCGCATCAGCATCAACATCGGCATGATAACCACGAATAATACCGCCTTCCTCTAGAACGCGGACACGGCGCAGGCAGGGCGGCGCAGAAATGCCGGCACGTTTTGCCAACTCAACATTAGTCATGCGGCCATCAGCCTGCAAGTCGCTAAGGATCTGCCTGTCCACATCATCGAGTTTGATTTTTCCATCAGCAGCCATTGTTCTCCATCCGCTTTCCGCGGCGCTAGGCTTAGCCGCCCTTAGGGACAAAAGTCGGGTCGCCGCATTTTAATCCGATTCTTAGTATATGAAGACAAACAATAAAGCGCAGTCCAGAGACAGGCAAGGCTGATTTCGTAATAATATTGCGCAAACCTGATTGTGACATTAAACATAGTTATACAATTAGGCCATCGTTTTTTGGCGATGACAGGAACAAGCCGGGCACGCATGATAGAACCAGCAGCCGAAAAGTCAGATCTCCAGCAGGGAAACGCTTCCGTGGATACTGCGCTTTGGGTGCTTAGCGACGGGACGGCAGGAATGCGGTTACAGGCCATCGGGTTAGCAGAAGCGCTAGCGCGCCACCGCCCAGAACTTGTAATCAGTGAATTTCAGGCCGTTCCTCACTGGTTGATCCGGATGCTGCCGCGGTTAGGACATTGGGCATCATTCCTACCACTTTATGCCGACGCCGTAGATCTCTCCGTCGTACAGAAACGACCTATACGCGGCCGGCATGCCAATCTCCTAATTACATGCGGGCGGCGGATGGCCGGCCTCGGACTGGCGCTTCGCGCTCGCGCTCGCGCTGAAGGGGCGCGAACGCAGCTTGTGCATCTACAGGACCCAAAAATCTCACCAGCACTTTTTGACGTGCTCGTGGTCCCCAAACATGACCGGGCGCGTGGCCGCAATGTGATCACTATGGCCGGGTCTCTTAACCGGCTTACACTCGAGTCAATCCAGCGATCAATGATGGAGCTGCCCTCGAAATGGTTAGTGCGTGACAAGGTTCCCTGTGTAGTCGTAATGCTCGGTGGCGACAATAGCCGTTACAGCATAAGTCCGAAAATGACCGAAGCAATGGCGGAGCGGCTTCGCGCCTTTGCCGAAAGCGAACCAATGCGTTTGGTGCTGATCCCCTCACCGCGGACGCCAGCCGCACTTTTAGAGACGCTCGAGGCATCGTTAGCCCAGAATGACGTGCGAATAGTTAGCCCCGATGAGACCAACCCCTATCCTGGAATTCTAGGTGTCGCCGATGCCATCATCGTGACCTCGGACTCGGTGAATATGGCAACCGAGTCTGCAATCACTGGCAAACCAGTGCTGATCGCTGGATGGAATGTTCCCGCTGACGAAATGGTGGGTAAAGTGGCGGGGGAAGCCGCCAAAAATGTTGGTGAGCGCGGCCGCATTGCTGCCTTTCACCGCCGCATGATCGACGCTGGCCATACCACACCGCTCGCAAATTCGCTTCCACGCGCACGCTTTGCTGCTCTGGATGAAATAGACGAGGTCTGCGAGCGCGTGTTCAAGATTTTAGAGCGTTAGCTGGCCTTGCGCAGCCATGCCAGCGTAAAAATCTAGTAATAAAGCTCACGCGAATCTTTGATACCAAGAGCGGCATACATATCGCCAACCTGTTCACCATAACCATTAAACATCTGCGTTGGCACATGCTGGCCAGTGCCAAGCAGCCGTTCCGTGCGTTGCGGCCAACGCGGATGTGGGATACCCGGATTCACATTCGCCCAAAATCCATATTCATTGGGTGCAAGCTGTTCCCAGAAAGAGACTGGTCTCTTATCGGTAAAGGTAAAGCGAACAATCGATTTGATAGATTTAAAACCGTATTTCCAAGGTATCACCAGACGGATCGGTGCGCCATTCTGGTTGGGCAGTGGCTTGCCATAAATGCCGGTGGCAAGAAAGGCCAATTCATTTGTTGCCTCGTCAATAGTAAGACCTTCGACATAGGGCCACGGATACCAGCTCTGTTTTTGTCCCGGGGCGACAAGTGGATCCATGAATGTTTCAATGCGCAGATACTTGGCGTCAGCGGCTGGCCGCGCGAAATTGACAAGATTGGCAAGCGGCACACCTGACCAAGGAATAGCCATCGACCAAGCCTCGACACAGCGAAATCGATACAACCGTTCCTGGGTGCCGCCTACACGGTTGATAAGATCGGTTGCATCCATCTTTATCTCAGCCTCAACCATGCCATCGATAGTGACAGCCCATGGATCAGCCTTCATTTTGCGGGTTTTCTTCCAGATATTCTTTGAAGAGCCAAATTCATAAAAATTTGTGTAGGTGATGGCCTCTTCCTCGTCTGTTACTTCGCGGTCAAGTGTGTAGGCCTCGTTGCGGGAAAAGGGATAGCCAGCAATGGCAGCAAGCGCGCTACTGGCAAAAAGACCAGGCCCGGCCAGTATCGCGCCAAAGCCAAGACCGTTTAATCCGGCGGCTTTTAGCCATTGACGGCGGTTCATGTAGACATCTTCACGTGTGGCGGCAGCCTCGTGCAATTCCCAGCTGCGCCGTGACTTAATCAACATAATAACCTCCCAATAATACTCGTTTGGTTTACACTGGAACTGCCCCGGCTAGAATGCGAATCATTTCAAATCTAGTCGCTGCTGCCATGCCATCATCCGGTATTTCGTTCACGCAGCTAATAGCGGCGTGTTCATGTCCAGACGCATCAGCTGTCGAGAGCCTGACTAAAAACTCATCATTACTATTATTTGAGCGACGCAACAACCCGAGCAATTCGAGCGAGGGCGGTTTTCAGCACCACATCGGACTCGGCATAGGAAATACGAAAACAGGGCGACAGACCAAAAGCAACTCCGGGGACAACGGCAACTTCGCCAAGCTCCAATAGCGCCGCAACGAAGTCGCTGTCAGTCTTGATCACGACGCCATCCGGGCGGCACTTACCGATCAGCGCAGAAATATCAGGATAGACATAAAAAGCTCCATCTGGATTGAGACAAAAAATCCCCTCTATTTCATTGAGCGCGTCGACTACCATTGCTCGCCTCAGGGCAAATGCGGACAAATTACCAGCCATGAAATCGGTCGGGCCATCAAGCGCGGCAATTGCCGCACGCTGAGCAATGCTATTCGGACATGAGGTTGATTGTGACTGCAGCTTTGCCATCGCCTTGACCAGCGGTGCAGGCGCGGCGCAATAACCGATGCGCCAGCCAGTCATGCAATAGGATTTGGACACGCCGTTTAGCGAAAGAATGCGGTCCGCAAGGTCCGGCGCAACAGCCCTCATGGTGGCAAACTCAAATCCGTCGTAGACCAGATGTTCATAGATATCATCGCTGATCAAATGCACCTGTGGATGGCGGCGTAGCACCTCAGCAAAACCAGCTAAATCAGCTGCGCCGTAGCCAACCCCGCCGGGATTTGAAGGGCTGTTTAGGATCAGCCATTTGGTGCGGGGTGTAATTGCTGCCTCAAGCTGATCCGGGGTCATTTTTAGATTGGCCGAAATCGGGCATTCGACAAAGACAGGAATACCGCCAGCCACTTGGACAATACCGGCAAAGCTGACCCAGTAGGGAGTGGGTATGATGACCTCATCACCGGCGTTGACCGTCGCCATCAGAGCATTGAACAGCACCTGCTTCCCACCAGTGCCGATCGAGATCTGTTCCGGGGTAACGGTAATGCCGTTTTCGCGAGCGAATTTGCGGACAATTGCCGCTTTCAACTCGGGGATACCATCGACCTGAGTATAGCGCGTATGCCCATCATGCATCGCCTGAATCGCCGCCTCGACAATATGAATCGGCGTAGCAAAGTCTGGCTCACCGGTTGCGAGGCCGATGATATCACGTCCTGCCGCTTTCAAATCTAGTGCCATACCGGAAATAGCCACTGTTGGTGACGGCGCAATGCGAGTCAGGCGGTCGGAGATAATGTCCATGATAATGACGACCCTGTAGCATGTTTTTGGAGGCAATGGTGTTTGCGGGACCCAACTATCTAGATGTAGCGAGGAAATCCATCACTGGGCAAGAGGGATTTTGGGAAAACAATCCAAAGTCGACGGTACCCGTGCGAGATTCTCCTGCAAGCCGTCTCTCTATGCCGCCCTTAATAAATGAAAATGCCTCATCACACCATTTTTTCTAATATCAAATATCTTTAAAATTTCCCTTCATTTTCCGATCCCTTAATCGGATGGATCGCCCGTTATACTAATGGTCTGTGCCAGCCTAATTAAAAGCTAAGTGCGGTAGGGACGACGGCATTCCCAAACAGATAAAATTTGCCAAACTGTCTCACTCCACTCCCTAAGTCCAACAATGATTGCCGTTTAAAAATAGTCGGCAATTCACCAGTGCAGCTACATTTCAAAAAAATTATAACAATGGCACAAAGCACCTCTACGGCATCCTCAAGCTCAACCAATTAGTCGGTGCGATTATATTTTTCTTTAGTCACTGTATAATCCTAAGCAAAATGTGCAGCTTAGCGATGCACCTGCTCAACCACCTATTCATACTAACAGTGGCCTGGATCAATCTCGCTTTAACCCAAACCGAAGCGTCAGTAGCCCTACCCTCGGCAGCAAAAATGGCACGCAGCGGTTATCCGCCAAAGCCTATTTTGCATGAAACTAAACAAATTTCATTGGCCCAAAAAAGCTCTGGGGCAGCCATAGCAAACCATTGAGCGAAGACGTTGTCGAAGGCAAACAGGACCACAGGACATAGCTTCGCAGAACTGGCAACTAGTCAAGTCACAGCTTTCTTTATCAGATAACCAACCGTGCTTGGACTCAGCTATATGACAGAATTTTGGAGAAACCCTGACACAGAGCGATAAATGATGTAGTGCATCTTTTGGGAGGCTTATACTTTTTTCTGACCCCTTCTTTCATC